>NZ_JANSIK010000162.1:0-16780 GCF_047462035.1 Synechococcus sp. R5-15
GGGGTGGTTTACAGCACCCCCAATCGACCGTTACCAGTGCCTTAAACAACCGTTTCTGGTGTCCGCAGTACAATTATAACCATGGAGGCGGACTTTCCTCTCGACACTGATCCTACCGGTACAGCACGGGGCTCCTGCGATTTCTAGCTGAGTGCTCAAGATGGATCCCTCTCATGTGCCCCTGGGTTTGCCGCTCATCTTGGGAGAGGTGCTTTTCGACTGCTTCCCCACAGAGATTGTGCTGGGCGGAGCAGCTTTGAATGTGGCTTGGAACCTCAAGGGGCTGGGATCCGATCCCCTCTTGCTCAGTCGTGTTGGCCAAGACGAGGCCGCCAGAGAGCTGCTGGGGGCCTTGCGACGGCAGGGGCTGCGCCTGGAGGGTCTGCAGCAGGATTCTGTTCACCCCACCGGCAAGGTTCAAGTAACCCTGGATGAGCAAGGGATCCCCACCTTTGCCATCTTGCCCGACCAAGCCTACGACTACATCCAGTTGGATATCGGGGCTCTGCAAGCTCTCCAGCCCAGCCTGCTCTACCGAGGTAGCCTGGCAGCTCGCCGGGAGGCAGCCCATCGCCACTTTCAAGAGGGGATCCCCGCTTTGGGCTGTCCCGTGTTTCTGGATCTCAACCTGCGGGATCCCTGGTGGCATCCAGACGCCATCCGGGAGATGCTACGCACCTGTGATTGGCTGAAGCTGAACCAGGCAGAGCTGGAACAAGTAGCCCGGCTGGAAGGGATCCCTCCTGGAGACCTGCTGGAGCAAGGGCAGATCCTCCAGGCTCATCTGAACCTGAAAGGTCTATTTCTGACCTTGGGAGCGGCAGGCGCGCTGCTGATCACCCCTGCTCAGGTCTATCGGGCCGACCCGGTTCCTGCGCCTCAGCTGGTGGATACGGTGGGGGCGGGAGATGCGTTTAGCGCCGTAGCCATCCTGGGGCTGTTGCGGGGATGGCCGGAGGCGATTCTGGTGCAACGGGCCGTGCAATTTGCAGCGGCAATCTGTGGGATCCCGGGGGGAGCGCCTGCGGATCCGGAGTTTTACCGGCCCTTCCGGCAGGCGTGGGGGATCTAGAGGCCAAGGGATTACTGGCGCAGGTGAAACTGGGCGTAGCGCCCCCCTTTGCCCAGCAATTCTCGGTGATTTCCCTGCTCCAGCAATTGCCCCTGCTCCAAGACGAAAATGCGGTGGGCGGTGCGCACTGTCGAGAGGCGGTGGGCAATCACAAAAACGGTGCAGCGTTGCATCAGCCGTTGCAGCGCTTCCTGCACCAACGCTTCTGACTCGTTGTCCAAAGCCGAGGTAGCCTCGTCCAGGATCAAGATCTTGGGGTTGAGGAGCACGGCGCGGGCAATGGCCAGCCGTTGCCGTTGTCCACCGGAGAGGGTGACCCCCCGTTCTCCCACGCGGGTGGCGTAGCCATCGGGCAAGCTCTCGATAAAGGTGTCGATGTTGGCCACCTGGGCCGCCTGGCGTACCGCTTCCAGGTCAAAATGCTCTTGTCCGTAGGCGATGTTGCTGGCAATGGTTCCCGAAAACAGGGTGATCTCCTGCGGCACAATGCCGATCTGCCGGCGCAGGCTCTTGAGGGTGACGGTGCGGATGTCGATGCCGTCGATGCGGATGCAGCCCTGCTGGGGATCGTAAAAGCGGGGAATCAGGCTCACCAGGGTGGATTTGCCGGCGCCGGAGGATCCCACCAGGGCCACAATCTCGCCGGGAGACACCTGAAAGCTGATCTGTTTGAGCACCGGCTGATCCGGTTTGTAGGCAAAGGAAACTTGGTCGAACTCCACCCAACCCTGAATGGGAGGCATGGGGCGGGCCCCGGGCAGCTCCCGGATTTGGGAGCGGGTGTTTAGCAGCTCGAAAATCCGCTCCACCGAAGCCTCACCCTGTTTCAGCTCGCTGTAGTTGTTGGTGATGTGAACAATAGGGTCGATCAACATGGCAACACCGGCAATGAAGCCGAGAAACTGGCTGCCGGTCAGGTTGCCCTGGCTAATTTGCCAGCCGCCCACCCAAAACACCCCCAACACGCTCATGGCGTACAGAAAACCCACCACCGGGTCTTGAATGGCTTTCACCTGTTCGGTCTGAAACCGGGCCAGGCGGTTGCTTTCGGCAATGGCACTGAAGCGGCGAATTTCGTAGTCCTCAGCCGCAAAGGCGCGAGTGAGGCTGATCCCGGCAAACACCTCTGTCAAGAGGGCGGCCAAATCCGACATCTTCTCTTGGTTGAGGCGGGAGCGAAACAAAAGGCGATCCCCAAACCAACTGATCAAGGCTCCCATCAGGGGGGCGATCAGCAAGGTGGTCAAGGTGAGAATGCCGTTGAGATAGAACAGGTAGGCCACCACCGCCAAGATGGTGAGCACGCTGGGGATGAAGCGATGGAAAAACCGCTGCACCACCTCTCCCACCCGATCCAGATCCCCCGTGAGGCGATAGACCAGATCGCCAGTGCGGCTGCCGGAAAAATAGTCCACATCCAGTGCCTGCAGGTGGGCATAAATCTGTTGGCGCAATTCCAAAACCATTTGCAAGGAGGCCCTCGCCATCAGGGTGTCTTGGCCATACTGAAAAGCGCCGCGCACCAAGAAAAACACCACCCCAATCAAGGCCAGCATCCGCAATTGCCCCAGATCCCCGGCACCAATGGAGCGGGCCACCCACTCGATCAAGTAGGCGAGGGCGGGCATGGTTAGCACAAAGCCAAGGGTACAGGTTAGCCCCAGCAACAACATCCACAGATGGGGCCGAATGAAGGGAATGAGACGGCGATAGCTACGACCCGGATGCACAAATCACAAACCAGAAGGGCCTCTGACCCAACCAGCTTACAGGATAGTGTTGCGGACTGCTGCCGGGATCCCTGAAACTGGCCGGTAGAGCTGAAAGCCGCTGCGACCCTTTTCTTTGACCTGGTAGAGGGCCAAGTCGGCATGGTGCAAAAGGGTGGACACTTCTACGCCGTCTTGGGGGTAGAGGGCGACGCCAATGCTGCAGGTCACGGAAAGGGAATGGCCCTCGCAGGAGAAGGGAGTTTGAAAGGCATCGACAATCCGCTGAGCCAGACGCGCTGCCACTGTGGGGCTGCCAATTCGGGGCAGCAGCAGGGTGAACTCATCCCCTCCCCAGCGGGCGACGATATCTCCAGGTCGAACGCACTTGGTTAACCGTTCAGCTACCCCCTGCAACAGGGCATCGCCGACACTGTGGCCGAAGGTATCGTTAATGTCTTTGAAGTGATCCAAATCCACAAAGAAGAGGGCCAGAGATTCACTGAAAGAAGAGGGCCAGAGATTCACTGTAGTATTGCTGCAGGGTCTGCTGCAGCCGCTCCCGAAAGGATTCGCGGTTCACCAAACCTGTCAGGGCATCATGATGAGCGCGAAACTCCATGTAGGCTAAGCTCTGCTTTTGGGCGGTGATGTCTTCGCAGATGCCTTCATAGCCGAGGATGTTTCCGGCTTTATCTTTAACCAAACGGGCCTTTTCTCGGACCCAGATGATCGAGCCATCCCGCCGCCGCAGCCGGTACTCAAAGCCGCGTACGGATCCCTGTTCCTGCAATAGCCGCACAAATTCTTCCCACTGGCTGGGATCCACATAGAGCTGCCGCTTGCCCGCCTCTTTCGCTTCGCGCATCAATTCTTCGGGGGAGCTGTAGCCGCAGATCTGGGCCAGCATCGGGTTGGCGGAGAGATACCGACCTGCCGCATCGGTGAAAAAAATGCCCTCTACCGCATTCTCGAAAAAATTGCGATAGCGCTCCTCAGCCTGGCGCAGCTCCTCTTCCACTTGCCGACGCTCCGAGATCTCGAGGGCCAGAGACACCAAATCCGCCAGGGATCCGGCGAAGTTTTGCTCTTCCAAGGTCCAGTGGCGAGGGGAGCCAATGTGCTCGTGGCAGAGAACTCCCACCATCCGTCCTTCCAGTCGAATGGGGGCATCCAGCATTGAGACCACTCCCATTGCTGTCAGGTAGGAATTGCCGAACTCGGCGGTGCGGGGATCCGCCACCACTTGGTCGGCAGCAATGGTGCGCTCTTGCTCCAGGGCTTGAAAATAACGGGGATAGTCTTTGGCCCAGATCTCCGCCCCTTGAGTATGGGATCCCTTGGGGTTGTCCGGGGTGATCTCGAATTGATTGATGCAGCGAATGCTGGAGCGCTCCGACGTGTAGAGCCAGACCCCCACCCGTGCCACCCCCAGGGTATGGGCGGCTGTAGTACAAATCTGTTGCAGAGCAGCTTGTAAGTCTCCTTGGCTGAGGGCTTTGTGCCGGGTGAGCTCCATCAGAGCCCGGTTGTGCTCCAACAGTTGCTTTTGGCTGCGCTGTAGCTGCCACTCCACTTGCTTGCGTGCTGTGATGTCCTGACAGGAGCCGACAATTCGGCTGATTGGCTTGTTCTCCTCAACTACTGGAGAAAGGGTAACGATTAGAACACGGGTCGACTCTGGGTCGGGAGCGGCAGAGGCCGTTAGGCTCAGCTCGAAGCTCACTTGCCGGCCATGGCTGAGGCAGTGTTCGGTGTGCAGTTGAATCTGCGCAGCCAGAGAAGGCGGTAGACAACTCTGGAGCTCTTCTCCCTCGATAGGTCGAGAGGAGAGAAAAAACATCCTGCAAAAAGCCGGGTTACCCACCAAAAACCGACAGCGCGGTTGAGGTGAGCCTCTTTCTGGCTCCGGGGGCAGGTACTCGAGGACAAACAACCCATCGCTGACGCTCTCGAACATGGTGCGCAGCACAGCCCGTCCCCGAGCCTGTACCGGGCGCCCACGGTACATGACCTGGGGATTCCACAGATCGGCCCGCGTCAGCGCATCGTAAACGCTGCCAGCCTGGTCTGGCCCAGCAGTCCCCCTTTCAACCATAGGCTAGGAACACCCGGTAGACGCTCGGGCAACGGGGAGAGCAAGCCGAAAAAAACAGCTATGAATTCACGCTGTCTCTGCCATTCTACGGTCATCCTATGGAATTGTTGGGGGAGTTTGTGTGTCTCTCGATACAAAAGATCCCCGGGCTGGCACGGGCTTTTGGGTGCTCCGGAGGGGATATTCTTTGAAGCAACTCTTGAGGTTAATTAAAAGAATTATTAAAAAGCCTGTCCTGCCGACGTGAAGGGCTATGCGTCGCCGTTTTCAAGGTTAAACCGCTTCTGGCTCCCGAACTTGTTCTACCCGTACATCGACACGCTTGGGAAGGAACCAGGCTCCTATTAGTTAGAACTGCTCTCATTAGAAAGAACCTCAGCTAGCCCTGGAAAAGGGATCCCTGCCAGACCCAGGATGGCTAATTCCGCGGGCGTGGGATCCCCGATGCATCCAAGGCAAGAGAGGAAGACTGATGGATACAACTCCACCACTCAACCGAGTAACAGCATAGCTCTATTGAGATTAGCTTTCAATAGTGTGCCGGCAAAGTAGGGATCCTCTTTGATAAAGACTTGCATTAAGCTTGAGGAGTCTGGTAGAGTGCTTACCCAAGTAGCAATTGCTAAAGATTTGCAGTTAAGTCTTCTCAGGAGAACAAGCTGCGGAGTGGCAAGCATGGCATGGCAACAGGTTCAGGCGGGGGTGTGGTGTAGGCAGTTGGGGCAATTGGCGCCTCAGTGGTGGTTGGGCTGGAGTCTGGAGCAGGGCTTTCGGCTCTACCGCAAAGAAGTTTCCTCTGCTCTGCCTTCTCTCTCTGCTTTGAGGATTCGCTACCAAGAGCGAGATGGCTGGCTGGACGTGTTTCTGGGAGAAGCGGAGCAATGTAACCGACGACGGCGCAGCCTTTTGGATCCGGCAGCGCGGGTAGCCTTGCATTACTTTCCGGAAGATTTGGCTCAGATTCAGTCCCTGAAGTGTCCTCACGAGCGCATTCCCCTCGAGCTTTGGCAGCGGCTAACCCAGCAGCCGGGTTGAGGACTGTTGAAGGTTAGAGGGCTATTTATTGTTTTTATTGTTTCAGATGGATCCAGTCCGCTGCGGCAACCGATCCTGCCTCTTCTCGCCTTTCCAGTTCTTCTGGAGAGCGGTAGCCTGTTTTTTTCTTCCTCTAGGCAGGCTTAAGCTGGAGAACGAAGAGTAGCGGCTGCAGCCATGACTGTTTCTAAGCACCAACCCAAGCAGCGCTCCCAGCAGCAGGTCGAGGGGCTGACTTCTCGCCGCCTTTTGAAGGGATCCATCATCGGAGCTGGGCAGGTGGGCATGGCCTGTGCCTACGCGATGGTGATCCAAAATACCCTGGATGAGCTGGTGATCCACGACATCGCCCGCGACAAGTTGGAAGGGGAAGTGATGGATTTGGTGCACGGGATCCCCTTTGTGGAGCCGACACGGATACGGGCAGGGGAGCTGGCGGATTGTGCCGGATCAGACGTGGTGATTTTGACGGCAGGGGCTAAGCAGCGGCCTGGAGAAACCCGTTTGGATTTGGTGCAGCGCAACGTCGAGATCTTCAAAGGCTTGATCCCGGCCTTGATGGCGCATTGCCCTGACACACTCCTTTTGGTGGTGAGCAATCCCGTTGACATCATGACTTACGTTTCCCTGAAGTTGTCGGGGTTGCCGGCAGGGCAGGTAATTGGGTCGGGGACGGTTTTGGACACAGCCCGCTTTCGCTATCTTTTGGCGGAGCGCCTGGGGGTGGATCCGCGTAGCCTGCACGCCTACATCATCGGCGAACATGGGGATAGCGAGGTGGCCGTTTGGAGCAAGGTGAACATCGCCGGCACCCCGATTGGGGAACTCTCGCCGGACTGGGATCCTGCCTATTTGGGGGATATCTTCGAGCAGGTGCGCAACGCTGCCTACGAGATCATCCGTCGCAAAGGGGCCACCAGCTACGCCATCGGGTTAGGGGTGACGCAAATTGTCCAAGCCCTGCTGCGGGATCAACACCGCGTTTTAACCGTGAGCAGCCTCACCCAAGGGGAGTACGATCTGCCAGAGGTCTGTCTCAGCTTGCCCAGAGTGGTCGGGCGGCAGGGGGTGGAACGCACGCTGGCCATGTCCCTCACCGAGAGCGAGCGCAAGCAGCTGCACCGCTCGGCCCAGATCTTGCGGCAAGTCATCGACAGCATCCGGTGGTAGCCTAGATCTCCTGGACTTTTGTCGCTCCCCTCCAAGCTGGGGGATCCCTTGGTCAGTGGGCGAGGGCCGCAGCTGGCGGCAGGAGGTGGTCTATGGAAGCAGAGGTGCAACAGGGGCAGCAATCGCCTGAGGGCCAACTGGAGAAGCGCCCCCCTTCTCCGCCTTGGGCCGGGATCCCCTTACAGAGGGGCCTCGGTCACCGGGTACGGCAGCACGTCAATCCCCTGCAGGCGCAGTATCAGCAGCCCACCCCCCCACCCCATTGGGAGCGGGTATACCGGCGGCTGGGGCAGCCCTTTCATCTGGATATCGGCACAGGGAGCGGACGATTTCTGCTGCGCCTCGCTCAGGAGCAGCCCGACTGGAACTTCCTAGGGGTAGAGATTCGGCAGGCGCTGGTGGAGCGGGCCAATGCCTGGCGGGATGAGCTGGGGCTGGATAACGTCCATTTTCTGTTTGCCAACATCAATGTCTCTTTGCGGCATCTGTTTGCGCCGGGGGATCTCAGCCGGCTGACCATCCTATTTCCGGATCCCTGGTTCAAAAAGCGCCATCACAAACGGCGGATCGTCCAGCCCCAACTGGTGGCGGATCTGGCTCTGCTGCTGCGACCGGGCAGCCCCGTCTTCCTGCAATCGGATATCCAAGAGGTGGCCGAAGAAATGGCAGCTCGATTTTTGGATCATCCGCAGTTTTGGGATCCCCACCAGGGGCCTTTGGACTCCAATCCCCTCGGCATCCCCACGGAGCGGGAGTGGCACTGCCTACAACTGGGCCTGCCCATCTATCGCTATTGGCTGGAGCGACGGTGACAACAGGACAAATCCGTAATGCAGTAATAACAACTCCATTCCGCCAAGACAATACAGAAGATAGGATATAACCCGCTTGAGTTGGATCCGTCGCCGCAATGTCTCACTCTGAAACCACGGCCTCTGCCGACCCCTCCTCTGCTTGGTTTTCTGTTCGCCGTGGGATCCTCAACCTGCTGAGCCTATTGGCCATTGTGATTGTCGGGCTTTCTCTTTCCAGCAGTTGGTTTCAGCCGCCGCCCCAAACGCAGTTGGATTTGTTGCAAACCGATCTCGCCCTGCAGGCTTCCCGCACCCTCGATGATCCCCGCTATCAGGATCTGGCACGGGCACTTTTGGGTCAGGATGTGTTCAAGGTGGCCCAAAATCGCTATCAGCAGACCGCCGATAACTACGCCGAACGCCTGAAACGTTTGAAACGGCTGGCCCGTTTAACTCCTGCTGGCGAATCTGAGGCGGCCAGCCCAGAACTGGCCCAATCTCCAGAGGTGGATCCTGCCCTTCTGGCCTCCATGCAAGATTTGCAGACGGAGCTGGATGCGCTTTGGCTGCGCCTGGGCTTGCTCTATGCCTACCAAGAAGATCTGGAGGCCGCTCAGCAGCAATGGCAGCAGATCATCGACCTGGAACGTCCCGTGGAGCTGGAATCGAGCCAAAAGGGGGCAGCGCGGGTTTTGCAAGGACTGTGGGGAACACCGCGGCGCATCTTGCCAGAGGCGGAGGTGCAGATTCGCAATCATCTGGATGGTTGGTTTGAGGCGGTGGCTCTGCAACAGCTTTACCGACTGCAGCAGCGCAGCGATAGCCTAAATGCCCTCAACCAACAGCAGGAAAAATTGGCCTTGGCGGCTCTATTTCGACTGGCGGTGGTGGGCGGGATCCCCGTGCTGGGGGCACTGCTGGGGTTGATGCTCTTGTTGGGCTGGCTGGGCTGGAGCCTTTGGCGCAAACGTCCGCTCCTGGGCCCTGCTTGGGAAGTGCCTTGGCCGGGGATCGGGGCGCAAGCGGTGTTGACCGGCTGGTTTTTGGGGTTTATCGCCCTCAACGCTTTGGTGCCTCGACTTTACATCATCATCCTCGGCCTGGGGGCACGGCAGCTCAGCCCTTGGCAGCAGGCGGTAGCCCTGTTTCTCACCTACAACTCCGGCGCTGTGCTGGGGGCAGGGTTATTGTACCGTCTCTTGCACGCCTACCCCGGCTGGCAGAGGGTGCTGCAGGTGCGGTTGTGGGGTCCTTGGCTGCTGTGGGGCTTGTGTGGCTACTGGGTGGCCTTGCCTTTGGTGGTGCTGGCAGCGGCACTCTCGCAATTGCTGCTACCGCAGGCGGGGGGTGGGAATCCCATTTTGCCCCTGCTGCTGGATAGCCATGGTTGGGGGGCGCGGTTGGTGTTTTTGGCCGTGGTGTCTGTCTGTGCCCCTGTTTTTGAGGAGGTGCTGTTCCGGGGCTTTTGGCTGCCTACTCTAAGCCGCTACCTGCCTATGGGGGCCGCCATTGGGCTTAGCGCCTTTACCTTTGCCCTTGCCCACCTCAACCTTTCCGATCTGCTGCCTCTGACCATGCTGGGGGTGGTGCTGGGGGTGGTGTACAGCCACAGCCGCAACCTGCTGGCTCCCATCCTACTGCACAGCCTCTGGAATACGGGATCCCTGGTGACGCTGCTGGTGCTAGGGGGTGCGCGTTAAGGGGGGCTCTGCCTACTTTTTCCTGCCGAAGAGGCGGCTAAAGAACCCGCCGTTGTCCTCCTTACGGGGAGGTGGCACCACTTTCTGAGCCTGTGACGTTTGACGGCTGGCCACTCGCGTTGGCGGGACGGAGTCCTTGGGGACGGGAATGGGCTGTTGAGTGGTGACCTGCTGCAGCCAGCGGCGCACCTCGGCCATCAACTCGGCGTTGGCAGGTTCTAGGCGACTGGCTTGCATAAAGTCTGCTTTGGCCATGCCAGCATTCCCCTGCTTCAGGTGGGCAATGCCCCGGTGCAGGTAGTAGCGGGCCACGTTGGGCTCAGCGCTGATGGCGAAGTTCAGATATTGCACTGCATCCCGGTATTGCTTGCGCTCGATCATGTCCAAGGCTTGGATAAAGCGGGTTTCCCCAGGGCTGAGCTTGGGAGCCGGAGGTGGGGTGGGAACGGGCTGAACAGGGGGACGGCTGGGCGGAGCAACGACGGGGGAGGCTGGGATCCCACCCACAGTGGTACGGCTGGGGGAAGGGGTTGGGATCCCTTGGTAGCCGGCCTTGAGCAACAAATAGGCCAGGTTCAGCTCGCTCAACTGCTCGGTTTTCTCCAGCAGGGTTTCCATGGAGCTGTATTGTTCTTTGGCCAGCTTCTCCACCCGCCTGACATACTCTTCTTGCCAATCGGGGTGCTCGGCCAAGCCCTTGACGGCTTCCCCAGAGGGCCAAAGATCCGGGGGGGGCGTCTCCAAAAGGCGTTTGATCCGCATTTTGAGCACCGTTTCATATTCCCCTCGCTCCCGCTCTTTGGTCAGCACTTCGTTGGCCGGGTTGACCAGCTTGGCAAAGAGGATGTTGGCGCGCTCTGCACCTTCGGGATCCCCCACAAACCGATCCGGGTGGAGGGCCTTGGCCGCCTGCAGGTAGCCGCGCCGGATCCCCTTGGAGTCGGCGGTAAGGGGCACGCCTAAGATGGCGAAATGGTCAGTCTCGTAGCGGGCTAGTCCTCGGTTGAGGCGGGGGACATTAGAGTTGGATCCCATAGTTGCCACTTCTCTAAAATCTGCTGCAAGGTTCCGTTTTCGATCAGGCTGGAAATCGCCCCATCCACAGCTTCCTTCAGGGAAGGATGCTGAGAGGATACTACTCCCACCAGAGGCATGGGGAACAAGGGCGGCCCCACCAGGCGCAGCCGGGATCCAGCTTGGCGCAGGTTTAGGGCGGCAACAGGCTGATCGACCAGCACGGCATCCAACTGGCCGGCTTGTAGCTGAGCAAACAAGCGCTCAGGGTTGCTGGTGGCAAAGAGACGAATGGCGTTGCCCCTCCTCTCGTTATACGCCTCCAGTAGGGCTGCCCCCGTACTGTTAACTACAATGCCCACTTTGCGGCCAAATAATTGCGACAGTGTCTCGATGGCCGGTTCCTCTGGCCCGGAGGCGGGGGAGGGATCCCGTACCACCAAGCGCTGCGGGCTGAGGTAGTAGGGCCGGGTGGCCAGAAACTGCTCCGGATCCAAGCCCAAAGCTTCCCGCGCTCCCCAGATCAAGTCCACCTCATCCGCTTGCAAGGCCGCCAACTGCTCCCTCCAGGCCACGTAGATGGGATCCACCTGCACCTGAAGGGTTTGGGCAAGCGCCTCCAGGATATCCCACTCGAAGCCGGCGTAGGTTTGTCGCTCCAAGTCGGTATAGAGATAGGCCGGCCCCAGACTGGGATCCAAGCCAACTCGAATGCGCCCCCGAGCTTGGATCTCAGTCCAACGGGAATCGAGGGGCTGTGCCCGCTCGGTGGGGGCGACTTTCCCTTGTGCCGGCTGAGGGTAACCGGGGCCAGCAGTGGCAACCCCAAGGGCCATCGCTCCCAAGAGGAGAGCCAGGCCGAACTGTGCCGCCCGGCAGCAATGTCGCTGTTTTCTGTGGAGCTTGCTAACCAATCTTCTACCTACCCTGCCCGACACGGATGTTTTGTAGTCTTCTTGATTATTCTTCAACTACTTCTGTCTCGAATTCAACTCGTTCAACCGGCAAGCTTTCCCGGTTTTTCTAGGTTGGGCGTGGATCCCGCCGCATGGGAAAGGAGACCGGCAAAGGCTGTACTTGGGCCAATTCTTCTTGCAGAGCAGCGTGTAACCAGCCATTGCTGGCCAACAGTCGGCCACTGTAAACATCCACCGGGCCGCCATCGTAAGCAGTCACCTTGCCGCCTGCCTCCCGCACCAGAACGATCCCTGCGGCAATGTCCCAAGGGGAGAGGCCCCGCTCCCAATAGCCATCCAACTGGCCGGTGGCCACATAGGCCAAATCCAGAGCTGCAGATCCGCCGCGCCGTACTCCTTGGGTGAGATGGGTAAAGTGGCAAAACTCGGCGTAGTTGTTGTCGGGGGTTTCGCGACGATCGTAGGCAAAGCCGGTAACCAGCAGGCTCCGAGACAATTCAGCCGTTGTGGAGACTCGAATGGGTTGACGGTTGCGGGTGGCCCCCATTCCTTGGACGGCGCGAAACAGATCCCCGCGAAAAACGTCACAAACAACCCCCAAAACCGGCTCCCGCCCCTGCAGCAAACCGATGGAGACGGCGGCAAAAGGGTAGCCATGGGCAAAGTTGGTGGTGCCATCTAGGGGATCGATCATCCAAGCGTAGGCACCCTCCGGGGATCCCTGCTGGCCTGATTCCTCGGTCAAGATGACATCTTCGGGGAAGTGCCGCCTCAAGATTTTCAAGATGAGATCCTCGGAAGCGCGATCCGCCGCAGTCACCAAGTCGCCCGGACGTTTCTCCTCAATGGCAAGGGTGCCCCCCACATAACTGCGCAGCAAAGCTCCTGCCTCCAGGGCAGCTTCTGTGGCCACATCCAACCGACGCAGCAGGGCCTCCGTCACACCCTCACCTCAAGGTTAAAAACCTGCTACTCAGAATAGCCCGCCTGAGGCTGTGGCTCCCAAGGGATCCCTGAAAACCAAAATGGGCCCAACCTGAGCCCAAGCCCAGTTTCCGGGGAAAGGGGGTATCTCCAAGGCTGCCTATGGTGTATAGTACAGTACACTGGGGCTTGTGGGTTTTCCGGCAGCCCGCCAAGACCAGAGTTCCTTTGAAAGCAGTAGGGTTTTGGGGAACTATAGATAAGACTTTGAATTTGGAAAGCCAAGCTGCTGTAAATGGCGTTGAGCGTTGAGGGGGGAAGACCTTTGCCACATAGCTACGACGATTTTTTCACCTCCATCACAGAGGTTGGCGGGAAAAGTCCTCTTCCCAGCCAGGGCTTTGATCTGCCAGCAGATCTGTTCGATCGAGTCCCTGAGCAGCCGGTATCCCATCCGGAGTTCACCCTGTCCATCTGCCATCCTGTCCGGCCCTGCAGCTACATCCTGCGGGAGAGTATCTACACGGTTGGACGGGATCCCTCCAACGCCATCCAGATCGTCAATCGGTTTGTCTCGCGTCACCACGCTTACCTGGTGCGGGTGCCCACCAAGTCCAACCGGACAGGGTTTACCTATTGCCTGATCGACGGCAACCGCAAGGGCCAGTCCAGTACCAATGGGGTGTTTGTTAACGGCACGCGGGTGGCCACTCACTACCTGAGGAGCGGAGATGTCATCTATTTCGGGCCAGAGATCCGCGCCTATTTCTTCGAGGTGGCCCGCATTCTCCCTGTGAACCCCTTTGACATCGACCCTGGCCTTGGCGAAGAGCTTCAGCTTCCCCACGCATAGGAGCTCACTGCAACTGTTGACAGACCCGAAGCTGCATCGCTAGATTAATTAAGCTGGTTAAGCAATGTGAATTGGGGCATCGCCAAGCGGTAAGGCAGCGGGTTTTGGTCCCGCCATTCGGTGGTTCGAATCCATCTGCCCCAGCTCAAAATCCTGTCGAAAGCACAAAGCGCAAGCCCCTGGGATCCCGTGCAGACCGGAGGGTGCGGCTCTTGGCATCAGCAGGGCGCGTTGCTCTGGGGAACTGGGGAATCATGGGGTCGCTTTTGCCAACGGAGGCCCTGGCTTGGCAGGACTGGCCGCGGAGAGAATGGCAACAACCAGAAACCAAGGGTGAGGGATCCGGGGTGAGCTGTTCAGGTCGATCCTTGATGGTGGTGGGAACTTCTTCCCATGTGGGCAAAACCCTTTTGGTGACAGCCCTCTGTCGCATTCTCAAGAAAGCGGGAAAAAGGGTTGCCCCTTTCAAAGCTCAGAACATGTCCCTCAACGCCTATGTCACCCCAGACGGCAAGGAGATTGCCTACGCGCAGGCTCTGCAAGCTTGGGCTGCCGGGATCCCCCCTGCGGTGGAGATGAACCCGATTCTTCTGAAGCCCCAGGGCAACCTGACTTCCCAGATCGTCTTGAACGGAGTGGCGGTGGGCACCTACCGCGCCGGAGAGTATTACGAGCGCTGGTTTGCGCCGGCCTGGCAAGCGGTCAAAGAAGCCCTTGCTCGCCTACAACAGCAGTACGACTGGATCCTTTGCGAGGGGGCAGGTAGCCCAGCAGAGGTGAACCTCAAACATCGGGACTTGGCAAATATGCGGGTTGCCTTGCATTTGGGATCCCCCACTTGGCTGGTGGCAGACATCGACCGAGGTGGGGCGCTGGCCCATGTGGTGGGCACGCTCCAACTGCTGGAACCCGAAGAACGGGCCTTGATCCGGGGCATTGTCATCAACAAGTTTCGGGGCTCGCGGGAACTGTTGCAGCCCGGCCTGGATTGGCTGGAAAACTACACCGGGATCCCAGTTGTCGGGGTCTTGCCTTGGGTGGACTGGGTTCTGCCCCAAGAGGATTCGATGGGAATTGCAGCCAACCCCCTGCTTTGGGAAGATCGCCGCGACCGGGCCGGTGGCCAAGCCCTGAGGGAAGGGCGCCTGGAGATTGCTGTGGTGCGTTTGCCCCAGGTGGCCAACTTCTCGGATTTTGACCCCTTGTTGGCGGAGCCCACCGTCCATCTGCGCTGGGTTCACCCCGGCCAAAGTTTGGGATCCCCGGATGTGGTCATCCTGCCCGGCAGCAAAACCACCCTCAACGATCTGTTCGCGTTGCAAAAGACCGGCCTGGCCGATCAACTGCGCCAATACTCCGGCCATATCGTCGGCATTTGCGGTGGGCTGCAAATGTTGGGAGAAACCATCGCCGATCCCGAAGGCTGGGAGGGGATCGCCGGCACCTACTCGGGGTTGGGCTTTCTCCCTTTGACCACCGTTTTACAGCCCACCAAGGTCACCCAGCAGGTACAGACCCAAAGCCGATGGCCTGCCCTGGCCCCCATCCAGGGGTACGAAATTCATCAGGGATCCACCCAGGCGGATCCCTCTGGCTGTCTGCCGGTGTTCGACCGGGAGAACCTGGGCTGGCGGGATCCCACGGGTCGGATTTGGGGCAGCTATCTGCATGGCCTGTTTGACAACCACCTGTGGCGGCGACAATGGCTGAACTGGCTGCGCCGACAAAAAGGCTGGGATCCCTTGCCGGATCTGGAGGGCCACTATGCTCAGCAGCGGGAGCAATTGCTGGAGCGCCTGGCCGATCTGTGGCAGCCTCACCTGGACTTGGGCCTGTTGATGGAATAGCCCATCGGCGATGGGGGAGAGAAGTGGGGTGGGAGGCTATGTTGCGCCAGGTTACGCCAGCGCGACCGGAAATCCAGGATCCACTCAACCGGTTGCCTCGGCTACCTCTGCCTGACCCGAAGAAGTCCCTGTAGCTTGTTCGCGAAAGCGTCACGCAGCGGTAAGGGCGCGATCCAACAATTCCATCGGGTGATAGATGGGGATCCCGGCTTTGCCCTGTAGGCGCAGATGTTTCTGGATTTGTAGGCGGCAGCCGATATTGGCAGAGACAATCCCCTGAGCACCGGTGTTAAGCAAGTTCTTTACCTTCTGGGATCCCAGCTCATCCGCCACCTGGGGTTGCAACAGGTTGTAGACGCCGGAGCTACCACAGCAGAGGGCCGCATCGACGGGATCCCGCAGCTCCAGCCCTGGGATTTGCCGCAGCAGGTGTCGGGGTTCCTGGCTGAGCCGCTGCCCATGCAGCATGTGACAGGCATCCTGGTAGACCAGCACCAGGGGTTCCGGCTGTAGCGGATGTAGAGGAGCAGTTAACCCCACCTGGGCGAGAAACTCCTGAATATCCCTGACTTGAGTGGCAAATCGGGCTGCTTTCTCCTTGTAGTCGGGATCCCTGGCCAACAGGTGGCCATACTCCTTCAGGGTATGCCCGCAGCCGGAAGCGTTGATCAGAATGGCATCCAACTCGTAATCGGCAAAGGCATCGATCATCTGGCGGGCCAGGGTTTCCGCCTGCTGCAGTTGCCCTTGATGGTGGGGCAAGGCCGCACAACAGCCCTGGACAGGCGGGATCACCACCTCACAGCCGTTGTGGGTCAAGACGCGAATGCTGGCCTCATTCACCTGCGGGGCAAACAGGCGCTGCACGCAGCCCAAAATGAGCCCCACCCGGAAACGGCGTTCTCCCACCGCCGGGATCCGCTCAGGGTAACGCTTGGGCAGCAGTTGCTCCACCTCCAGGGGGGGCATCAGGGATTCCATGGCCGCCAAACGCGGGGAGACCTTTTCCAGACCCTTTCGGATCCAAGCGCCGATCCCCATTTTTTGGTACAGCCAGAGAGGCCACAGCAGCGGTTGCAGCCGCTCCGGGTAAGGAAACACCGAGAAGATGAACTGGCGGTAAAGCCGATCCCAAAGGCTACGTGGGTAGTTGCGTTCGATTTGCGGGCGGGTGGCGGCAATTAAGCGGTCATATTGCACCCCCGATGGACAGGCCGTAACACAGGCCAAACAGCCCAAACAACTGTCGAAGTGGGAAACCGTAGCCGCCGAGAGGGAGATTTGACCTTGGTTGAGAGCCTCCATCTGATAGATGCGCCCCCGCGGCGAGTCCGTCTCTTTGCCGATGACACGGTAGCTGGGGCAGGTGGTCAGGCAAAACCCGCAATGCACGCAGGCATCGATCAGCTTGGGATCCGGGGGATCCACGCCGTCAAAACTTGGCCCTTTGGATACGTTCATCGGCCTCTAGCTCTCAGCACAAAAGCCTGCTGTACAGACTCAATCTTGCCTTTTGGCTTGTTTTGGGGTTTTGGAGGTGCCCCCGTTTCCTGCATCTTAATCCGGGAACAAAGCGGGTAAACTACCCGGCTCCGACCGCTAAGCGGTACGGAGCGGGCTTTCAGTAGCCCTGAGCCTGTTCTGCTC
>NZ_JANSIK010000163.1:0-9342 GCF_047462035.1 Synechococcus sp. R5-15
TTGCCAACTGCAGGGCTACCGAAAGCCCGCCCTGTACTGCGAAGCAGTCAGGGTCGGGTAGTTTACTGCCAGCTTTTTGCGCTTCTTGTACAGGAAAGCGAGATCCTTAGCCCAGGAGGTTGGCGGGCCGACTCAGTTGGATCCCCTGCGAGAGCTGGGGTTGAACTTGTGGGGGATCCTCACTTGGCCAATTTCCTTGGGGCTGGTCGTCTTCTCCTGCTGGGTGCTGTATCGATTTGGCCCCAGCCTGCGCCGACCCCAAATCCCGATTTGGCCGGGGGCCATCGCGGCCAGCCTACTGTGGGTTGGGGTGTCGTGGGGGTTGCGGATTTACGTGGAGCACTTTGGGCAGTTCAACCAAGTCTACGGGGCGGTGGGGGCAGTTATTGTGCTGCTGCTCTGGGTTTGGCTCACTTCCTTGGCGCTGCTGTTTGGGGATCAAATCAACATCGCCCTCTACCAGGCGCGAAAATGGATTGCAGAACGGGATCCCTAGCCCCACCCCAAATCCGAGTTATGGATGCAGACGGAAATTCTTTCGCCCACTCCTGAGCACATTGCCGTAGCGGCTGCGGCCTTGCTGCAGGGCCAGTTGGTGGCCATCCCCACGGAGACGGTTTACGGCCTGGCGGGCCATGGCTTGGATGAGCAGGCAGTGGCGAACATTTTTGCCGCCAAGGAGCGCCCCCGCTTCGATCCCCTGATCCTGCATCTGCCGGCTGGGGTGACCCTAGAGCAATTGCAGGGGTGGCTGGTGGACGTGTCGGCTTTTACTCCCGCCGCTCGCGCTTTGCTGGGATCCCTGATCGACACCTTCTGGCCGGGGCCCCTGACTTTGGTGCTGCCCAAGTGTCCCACCGTGCCGGATCTGGTGAGCAGCGGGTTGCCTACTGTTGCCCTGCGGGTGCCTGCTCACCCGGTGGCTCAAGCTTTGTTGCAGGCGGTGCAAACCCCTCTGGCTGCCCCCAGTGCCAATCGCTTTGGCCGCATCAGCCCCACCTCAGCCCAGGCCGTCTATGCAGAGTTGGGAGGGCGGATCCCTTACATCTTGGACGGGGGAGAGTGTGCCGTGGGCCTAGAATCCACCGTGCTAAAGCTCAGCCCCGAGGGGATCCCAACGCTGCTGCGCCCAGGAGGGATCCCACTGGAAGCCCTGGAGGCCCACCTGGGGTTGCCCATCCGGTTGCCCCCAGAACAGGCCCCCAAGGATGGCACAACGGGCCCGCCAGAAGCGCCGGGACGACTGAGCAGCCACTATGCCCCCAGTAAGCCCCTCCGGCTTTTGCCCACCCCTTTTGCCCAGCTTCAGCCCGGCGATTGGCAACAGGTGCAGCACCTGACAACCGGTCATTCCCACCTGGGCATCCTCAGCTTTGCCACGGATCCGCAGGCTCTGCTGAACACCCTCTCCCGCCATTGGCCGGGGATCACTTTCAGTTTGGAGTGTTTGGGTTCGGATCCCAAGGCAGCCGCCCGCGCCCTCTTTGCCAGCCTGCGCCGCCTGGATGAGGGAGATGCTACGCTCCTGCTGGCAGAGCCCCCACCCATCTCGACGGGGTTGGGCTATGCGATGATGGATCGGCTACGCCGGGCCAGCAGCCTTTCGCGTTAGCGTCGCTTAGCGATATGGAACTCTCTCCCCTCGTTGCCATCGTAATGGGCAGCGATTCCGATTTGCCCACCCTTGCACCTGCCGCCCAGGTGTGTGAGGAGTTTGGGATCCCTTACCAGATGCAGATCCTCAGCGCCCACCGCACCCCCGAGGCCATGGTAGAGTTTGCCCGCCGCGCCCATACCCAAGGGATCCGCGTCATCATTGCCGGGGCAGGGGGAGCAGCCCATTTGCCGGGGATGGTGGCCTCTCTCACCCCCCTGCCGGTGATCGGGGTGCCGGTGCTCAGCCCATCCCTGCAGGGGATCGACTCCTTATACTCGATTGTGCAAATGCCCAAAGGGATCCCGGTGGCCACGGTGGCCATTGGCAACGGCTACAACGCGGGTCTGTTGGCGGTGCAGATCCTAGCCAGTGGGGATCCCGATCTGCTCCGGCGGGTGATCGCCTATCGGGAAAGCCTAAAACAGGCGGTGCAGGAGAAAAACGACCAGTTGCAAACCCAAGGGTGGAAAGCCTACCTCGACTCTATAAAGCATAAGAGCATAATTTAAGGAGCGTTGATCTATCTTGCCGCTTGCAAAGGGCCAGATAGGGCCGAGTTTTGGGAGTTGCCATCGGTGAAGCATCAATCGGGTCGCCCTTCTTCCGGCCAGGGATCCTGGCCAGAATATCTGCAGCGGGTGGGGCGTGGGGCAGTGGAGACGGGATCCCAAGTTGCTCTGTGGATCCTATCGGGGCCACAGTGGCGGGTTTTGGCTCTGTCGGCCTTGGCGTTGGCAGGGCTGGCCTTCTGGAATGGGCGGCTGGCGCTCTCTCTGGGGGTGGGCACCTTGGTGATGTTGGGGCTACAGGGGGTGCGCAGCCCTGAGTTCAACCGCCGCTGGCAGGAGTGGCAAGCTTGGTTTCGGCAGGCGGATCGCTGGCTTTTGCTGGCAATTGGTTCGGGAGCAGCCGCCACCTTGGGCACCTACACCCTCATCTCCATCTGGGCAGAATCCACCCAACGCTGGCTGGCCACCGGTGCCATTCTACAGGGATTGGCCACTCTAGCCTTGTTGTCGCTGCTGTTTGGGGAGTGGCTCAGGGGCCGACAAGAGCGGCAACGGTCTCAATTGGAGCGCGACCTCAGCGACATTGCTTCTCCCGATCCCTTCCGACGGCTGGCGGGCGTTCGCCGCTTGCAGAGCTTAATGTCCCACCTGGATCCCGAGCAAACCCGGCTGGCGGTGGATTATCTGCGGTTGGCCCTCGACCAAGAGACGGTAGCGGTTGTGCGGGAAGCCCTGCTGGAGGCCCTACAGGGATGGGGGATCCTGCGCCGCCTCAACGATTTGACCAATCTCAAACACCCCAGCAGGGATCCCTCTTCAAACTAAGATAACGGCTGTCTTGGTCCTCAAGGGTTTGACTGGGATGATAAATTCAGTCCCTTGGGCAATCCGCCAAATAGATTGCTCACCTCAGGTTTAGCTAAACCGCCGAGAAGCCCCGCGCTGTATGCGTAGCAACCCTGCGGGAAGCTAGCTACAGGGTCGGGAGTATGTTACGCGGCATACCCCCTTTCCATCTAGGCTCAGGCTTGTCCCTCTGCCGCCAGCCCCATTGCAAAAAGCTTGCTTGGAGCTGGCCTGCAAGGAAGGCTAGAATCTTTTACTATGGGTAATCCTCTCCAGCCGCTCCCTTAGCCGCACTGTGCCAGCATGTATACCATTTCCGACTTTGACCGCCTGATCCAGTTTCTCCCAGTGGAGATCCGCCCTGAAGTGCAGATCGAGATCGGCACCCCTGACCAGTCTCGGGTTGTGCAGCCGCTGTGGCGCTTTCCCTGGCAGAAATACTCTCGCTTTGCCATTGACCTCAGCCGTTGGCAGAAGCTGAGCCCTGACCAGCAGAAGATCTACTTCTTGCGAGAAGCGGTGATGGCCACAGAGCTGGCTTTGGGGGATAACTGGTCGGCGTTGTTGCTGTATCCCGCCTTGATCGGGGCCGGCAGCATGGGCATTTTGGTGGAGCTGCAGATGGGAGATAACCTCGGCGTTGGCTTAGCAGCAGGCTTGGCCGCGTCAGCGGTGTTTCTGTTGCGCAAAGCGGAGAAGGGCCAGAAGGCCCAGGTAGCAGCCGACGAGTTTGCCGTGCGCTATGCCTCCCAGAATGGCTACACCTCCGAGCAAGCTGCTGCTATCTTGCTGAGCGCGCTGCAGCAGGTGGCCATCCTCGAAGATCGCGTCAAGAACGACTACGACACCACCATGCGCCGCCGCAACCTGGAGTTCTTGGCGCAGCGGGGTTTGGGATCCGGCACCTTGACCATCAATCCTAAGTACCGCAACAAAGGCCAGAGCTCCAACCCCGGCCCCAATCCTTACCAAAACCCCTTCCAGCGCTGAGTCTTCAAGGCATGCGCAGCTCCCCTTCTACCTCGAGGCGGGTGTAGGGGCCAACGCGAAGGAAGCGCTCCCCCAGCATCTCGGCGGCGGCAGGCTGGATCCAGCCCATGCGCTGCAGCAGGTGCAAAGCCAAAGCATATTTGGCCCGTGCAGCTCCATCCTGAACCTTGATGGCCAGGCCCATGCCTTCCCCTACCCGGCCAATGCATTGGATCCCTTCAGCACCCGATTTGCTCACCAGATCCCCTTGAGTGGCCCGCATCAATTCCGTGTCGAAACACCCCTGTCCGGCCACCATCTCCGGGTGATGGGTCATGGCCCGTGCTACCGATTCCAAGTCGGGCCGCTCGCCGGCGGTCAGTTGGGCGAATAGAGAAGCCAGGTGGTTCAGTTGCAATTGGTAGGTGGGCACCCCACAGTCATCCCGCGCAAACAAAAACTCCTCCGAGGGCATTTGCAGCAAATCCGCTAACTTGGCCCGCACCAGCGCTTGCACCGGATGCTGCCGCTGGGCATAGTCCGACAAGGTCCAGTTTTGGGCGCGGCTGGCCATAAGCATGCCGGCATGTTTGCCGGAGCAGTTGTGGCAAAGGGGGCTGGGCTTGCCGGGTGGGGTGGGGCAGACCAGCAAATCGGGAGATAGATCGGCCCGCCACAGTATGCTGAACACCTGCCGCGCATGAGCCGTGGTGCCCTGATGGGATCCGCACATGATGGCAATATCTTTCTCAGTGAGGCGGTAGCGCTCGCGGATGCCGGTGGAGAGCATGGCCAGCGCTTGGAAAGGCTTGAGGGCAGAACGGGCAAAGACGGGGGTGGTGCTGTTGCCGGCCATGGCCAGAGAACGCCCGCGGCTATCGGCCACGACAGCTTGGCAATGATGGATAGATTCGGTCAACCCCTCCCGCAAGACATGGATTAAGAGTTCAGGGGCGGTGGAACGATTCTCAAATGACATGAAAACCTGGGAAAGGGCTGACGAAGCTGGGAAAGAGGGTGTGTACTCTTCAAATCATACGCGCAGATCCTACGCGAGAAGTTGGCGGGATCCCCTAAAGTAGCAAAATGGAACCCTTTCGCTCGGATCCCTGACCTCTGCCATGTCCTCCAATCCCCTGGTGTTTTTGGTCTGTCACGGCAGCCGGGATCCCGATTATCAGCAGGCTTTGGCAGATTTGTTGGCCCGGGTGCAGCAGCAGCTGGCTCCCCAGCCGGTGGAGCTGGCCCAGTTGGAAGGTCAGCCTCTCACCCTGGCCGAACAGATTCAAGGACGGCTGGCAGCTTGGCTGGGCGCAGGCCGATCTCCCGATCAAGTGGTGCTGCTGTCGCTGTTTATGGGCGAGGGATCCCATGTGGAAGAGGATTTACCGGCTGCGGTGAAGCAGGTTCAAGCTCGCTGGCCGCGCCTGCCCATCCGGTTAACGCCTCCCATTGGCCAGCACCCAGCCCTCCTGGATCTGTTGGCGGCTCGCATTCTGGCTCCACAGTCCTCTTGCTCTGCAACGCTCAGGCGACCCGGCGAACGGGCCGATGCCTGGATTGTGCTCGGCCATGGCAGCCGTCTGTCGGGGTTTGCCGCCCAACTCCAAGCCGGGATCCAAGCTGTGCAACGGCGCTTGCCCGAGATCCCCTTGCATGTGGCTTTTGTTGCCCAGTCCCCCACCTTAGAAGCGGTCGTGATCCATTGCTTGCGCCTTAGCCAGTGCCGTCTACGGGTGCTGCCGTTTTTTCTCTTTCCAGGCGGTCTGCTGCGCGCCCTACAAGAACAGGCTCAGCGATTACAGCGGGAATGGCCTCTGCTCCAAATCCAGGTGGAGCCGCCCCTCTGGCGGGATCCTCAACTGATGCAGGCCATTGTGGAGACACTCCAGGCTTTTAGCCCGGCGCTGGAATAGCCGAATCTTTCCCGTTCCCTCAAAATGGATATTTCCAACAGCAATGACGCGACCAGGACTTGAGATGGGCAAAGTGTATTTGGTGGGGGCAGGGCCTGGGGATCCAGGGCTGCTGACGGTGAAGGGAAAGGCACTACTCGCCCACGCGGATGTGGTCATCTACGATGCTCTGGTGGGATCCTCCATCCTGGAGCTGATCCCGCCGACGGCAGAACGGATCTATGCTGGCAAACACTGCGGCGCTCACACCTTGCCCCAGGAGCAGATCACAGCCTTGCTGATGGAGAAAGCTCGGACGGCAGCCGTGGTGGTGCGGCTCAAAGGGGGGGATCCCTTCATCTTTGGGCGAGGCGGCGAGGAGATGTTGGCTCTGGTGCAGGCCGGGATCCCGGTGGAGGTGGTGCCGGGAATTACGGCGGGCATTGCCGCCAGCGCCTATGCCGGGATCCCTCTCACCCATCGCGACCTCAGCTCCTCAGTTGCTTTTGTTACCGGACATGAGGCGGCAGGGAAATACCGCCCTCAGGTCAATTGGCGGGCTTTGGCCGGGGCGGTGGAAACCCTGGTGATCTACATGGGCATGCACAACCTCAGCCACATTGCCGCTGAATTGTTGGCCGGAGGGAAAGCTCCCGATACCCCGGTTGCCCTGATCCGCTGGGGCACCACCCCTGAGCAAGAGATTCATCTGCTCCGCCTGCAGACTCTGGCTGGGCAGCCCTCGCCCGTAGCACCGCCTTCAATTGTTGTGGTGGGAGCGGTGGTCAGCCTGGCCGGCTTGTTGCCCACTTTGCGTCCGCCAGTCTCGTATTGCTCCGCAGCGCTTGCGCAACCGGAATCTCCATGAACGCCTTCTTTCGCAAGTTGGGTGCCCTCTTCTCCGCCTACTACGCCTACATGCTGGAGTACCGGGCCGAGCTGATCCTGTGGGTGTTGGCCGGATCCCTGCCCCTGATCATGATGGGGGTGTGGAGCGAGGCAGCCCGCTCAGGAGACTTCTCGCTGTCTGCTCTGGAGTTCATCCGCTACTTTCTGGCGGTGTTCCTGGTACGCCAGTTCACCATCGTCTGGGTCATCTGGGACTTTGAGCGAGAGGTGGTCGAAGGCAAATTATCTCCTCGCCTGTTGCAGCCTCTGGATCCCGCTTGGCACCATGTGGCCAGCCACCTGATGGAGCGCTTGGCCCGTCTCCCCTTTACCCTGGTTTTAATCGCCCTTTTCTTCGTCCTCTACCCCCGTGCCTTTTGGATCCCCTCTTGGGCCCAGGCGGGGCTGGGATCCCTGGCCATTCTCCTGGCTTTTGCCCTGCGCTTTCTCATGCAGTACACCTTGGCGCTGCTGGCCTTTTGGGTGGAGCGGGTGACGGCCTTGGAGCAGTTCCATTTTTTGATGTACTTGTTTTTCTCGGGGGTGATCGCTCCTCTTGAGGTGTTCCCACCCCCCGTGCGCCAGCTCTTGGCCTGGACACCCTTCCCCTACCTGGTGCATTTTCCCGCCAGCCTCTGGGCAGGGATCCCGGTGGATATTCTGGGCGGCTTTGGCATGGGCCTGGCCTGGGCGGGCCTGTTTTGGCTGGCCAATCGCTGGTTATGGCGCAAAGGCTTGCAACAGTACTCGGGAATGGGAGCTTAGAGGCCCAGGTTCAATCCCCCATCTTTACAGCCACCGTGGTTCTCAGCTTTCAACCAGACCACTTCTGAAACCACTATCATGGGTTCAGTCTCCGTAGCCAAATGACGAATCCTGTCCGTCTCCCTAAAATAGCGACAGATAACGGGTAATAGCGCTTTACCCTTTTCCCTAACAGCCTCCTCGAGTCCTCATGAAGCGTGTACTGGTCGTAGATGACGATCCCCTCTCCCTGAAGGTGCTGAGCCGCCACCTGACTCAGCATGGCTATCGGGTTTGTACAGGCGCTTCGGGTGTAGAAGGGTTGCGTCTGTTTGCCCAAGAGCAGCCGGATGTGGTGGTTTCAGATGTGGTGATGCCGGAAATGGACGGCTTCGAGTTTTGCCGACAGCTGCGCCAACAGCGCGGCGGCGAGCTCGTCCCCTTCATTTTTCTCTCTTCGCGGGGAGAGATCGATGACCGAGTTCAGGGCTACGAGCGGGGGGCGGATGACTACATCATCAAGCCCTTTGAACCCCTGGAGTTGGTGGCCAAAATCGAGGCCCAGATTGAACGCTCCCGCCGCACCCAATCGGAAATTTTGCGGCTAATCCAACAGCAGTCCCAGCCAAAACCCGAAGCGGACCCCCGCCCCACCCCACCCGAATTGCCTCTGACCCCTGCTGAGGAGCGGGTCTTTCGGGAAGTCATTCGCGGCTTCACCAACAAGCAAATCGGCGAGAAGCTGTTCATCAGCCCGCGCACTGTGCAAACTCACCTGACCAACATCCTCAGCAAGCTTTCTTTGGAAAATCGCTCGCAACTGGTGCGTTTTGCCTACGAACGGGGCTACACCGCCGAAGAGGAGCCGGGCCAGAAGGGATCCCTTTCAGGCCAGGTGTAGCCTCAAAACAGCACGTGGCGCTTTTCGCACCCGGCAGGGGATCCGCTCCTTGCCCAAGCGGACAAATGCCTCGTAGCGATGGCAGCCGGAGAACCCATAATACTCCCCTTCCACTTCCAAAACCTCAATGGGCTCCTGTAGGCCGACTGCTTCAATGGAAGCCATCAGCGCCTGCACCTTATCCGGATCCGTTTGCCGCGGCAAAGGGCGGCGAATTTGGGCAAGGGGAATCTCGCGAATCTGCGCCATGTTGAACTTTCTCCCTAAGCAAGCTACTTAATCATACTCGTTATGACTTTGCTCTATCAAGACTGGCAGAGGGGATGGATTCTCAGGCCAGAGCATGGCAGGATAACACCATTCCTCACTGCTCTCTCCCTCAGTAGCCAACCCAGCCATGTGGCAACTGCTCAAAGCCTTATGGGGAAAGATCGCCGGCCAAGCCCCCCCTGCACCTCCCGCTGCCGCGCCACGACCACCCCTTGACAAGAGGCTGGTTCAGCAGCCCTCTCCCCGGAATGTCCCTGCTGCAGAGGCCGCCCGCAGAGAAGAAGCCCCTGAGCCCACCCCAGAACATCCCGCCCCAAAAGTTGCAGTAGCTCAACGGGGTGAGGAACCTGTGGTGTGGATCCCTGCTCAGGAAAAATCCCCAGACTCCCAGGCAGTAGAATCCCCCATCGGCCCGGCTCAACCCACCTCTACGGCCAAAAGCATCAGCAGCTTCTGGGCCATGACCGACACCGGATCCCGGATTTCCTGCATTGCTGCCACCACCGACAGTGGCCGTGCGGTCAGCTCCATTGCGACTGCTAGGCTCCGCCAACCGGAATAGCGACCGGGATCCCTCTGGCTCCAGAAAAAAACTTCAGCTAGAAATCGCAGGAGCCCCGCACTGTACCCGTAGGGTCAGTGTCGGGAGGAATGCGGAAGTTA
>NZ_JANSIK010000164.1:0-7344 GCF_047462035.1 Synechococcus sp. R5-15
CGTACTGAACATATTATACATTATTTTCAGTATAGTTGAGCTTATTATTGACTAGAGTCATGCTCTCTTCAGGATCCTGGAAATTTCTTTGCTACCATCTCAAGTAGATGGCCTGCGGCTCAGATCCCCATCCTGCTAGCGGTTTCTCGTGCCTGTGACCTTGCCAACCGCCTCGCTGCAACAGGGTACTTGGTTTAAGCTGATCTGCGGCGCAAGTTTCCACCACTTGCCCTCGGTTCGGGAGCTGGCTTTCCTTTACACGCTGGCCGGGGCAGATTGCATTGATGTCGCTGCCGATCCGGCCATTGTGCGGGCCGCTCAAGAAGGGATCCAACGGGCACAAGCCGAAGATCCCCAGGCGGGATCCCCTTGGTTGATGGTCAGCGTCAATGACGGTGAAGACGTGCATTTCCGCAAGGCGGTGCTGACGGCTCCTGTTTGTCCTGCCGACTGTCCTCAGCCTTGTCTGGCAGTTTGTCCCCCTCATGCTTTGACCCAGGCAGCCCTTCCTGCTCAAGTCCACATCCAGACAGAGCTGTGCTACGGCTGTGGGCGCTGCGAGCCGGTTTGCCCCCACCGGCGCATTGCCACCTTCGGCTACCAGGTCGCTTTGTCAGAAGTTTTGCCGCCTTTGGTCGAGCTGGGCATTCAAGCGGTGGAGATTCACACCTGCATCGGTCGCCAGAGGCCATTCGAGGAATTGTGGGGATCCCTGAAGCCCTGGCTACCTCAGCTCCAGGCAATCTCAATTAGCTTTAACGATGGCCCGGGCCTAGAGGCTTACTTGAGGGATTTGCTGGCTCTTATGGATCCCTTGCCGGAAGTGCTGATCTGGCAGGTGGATGGCCGGCCTATGAGTGGCGATATCGGAGCTGGCACCGGCAAAGCCACCCTGAAATTGGCCGAGAAGGTACTGAATATGGGTCTGCCGGGCTATGTGCAATTGGCAGGAGGAACCAACGCCCAAACGGTGCCGCTGTTGGATCCCCGGTGGCCGGTGGCGGGGGTAGCCTTCGGCAGCTATGCGCGACAGTTGGTGTCAGCCTATCTGGAAGAGCCAGCTCACAGCTCATCGGAGTCAGGATGGAATCCTGGATTGGTGGCAGGGATCCCGTTGGCCAAGCAGTTGGTGCAGCAAGTAAAGCGGCGATCCGTTGCTTTTAGGCAAACCTGTTTTTCCTGCGTTTAACGACGTTGCTCAGCCATGAGTTTCCCCGTACAGCCCTCAACCCCAAGTCCGTCGATGGATCCGGAAAGTGCTCCGCACCGCTTACGTGAACGTACCGGCTTTCCCGGCCAGGTTCAATACAGCGACGACCTGAGTAAGCTTTTGGATATCCTGCCTGCTCCGATTCGTGAGCGCCTAGAACAGCATCCTCACCTGGATCGATTGGTGGAGGTGGTGCTGGATTTGGGCCGCCGTCCCGAAGCCCGCTTCCCCGGCTTTGCCGATTACCTCTCCGAGGACGTGATCACCCGGGCCGACTTGGATCAGGTGATCAGCCGGGTTGGAGAGTTCAGCAGTGACAACCGCGCAGGCATTGCCTCTACCCTGCACCGGATCAGTGCCATCCGCAACCGCCAAGGCACAATCATTGGCCTCACCTGCCGGGTGGGTCGCTGCGTTATCGGCGTGATCAGCATGATCCGCGACTTGGTGGAACAGGGGCGCTCCATGCTGTTGCTAGGCCGACCAGGGGTGGGCAAAACCACGGCCCTGCGGGAAATTGCCCGTGTGCTGGCCGATGAGCTGGGCAAACGAGTGGTTATTATCGACACTTCCAACGAGATTGCCGGCGATGGCGATGTGCCCCACCCGGGCATTGGCCGGGCCAGACGGATGCAGGTGGCCAGCCCAGAGCTGCAGCACAAGGTGATGATCGAGGCAGTGGAAAACCACATGCCCGAAGTGGTAGTTATCGACGAGATCGGCACTGAACTGGAAGCTTTGGCCTCTCGTACCATTGCCGAGCGGGGGGTACAACTGGTGGCCACCGCCCATGGCAACCGCATCGACAACCTGATCAAAAATCCCACCCTCTCAGACTTGGTGGGCGGGATCCAATCGGTCACCCTGGGAGATGAAGAGGCGCGGCGACGGGGCTCTCAGAAGAGTGTGTTGGAGCGCAAAGCCCCCCCCACGTTTGAGATTGCCATAGAGATGCTGGAGCGATCCCGCTGGGTCATCCATGAAGATGTGGCCGCCACTGTGGATCGCCTCTTGCGCAACCGCGAGCCCCTGACCCAAACCCGCAGTCTAGACGAACGCGGCCAGGTGGTGATAGTCACGAATGAGCGCCCGGCCCTATCTGGCCCCCAATGGCCCCCCGCCGGCAGCACAATGTCCGCAGCACGGGAGCGGGGAGGATGGCGACGTTCTGGACGGATGGAAGCTCTGCCTTCAGAGCCGCTTGAAAGTCGCTCGCAGCAGCAAGGAGAATCGGGTTTGCTCCTGGAGAGGCGAGAGGACTCCGTCCCGCTAACGCCGGCGGGATCCCGTCCTGCCCCTCAGGTGGTGGCCGAATCCAGAGTAGAATCCGGCTCTGACGAAGAAGAAGATTTGGACTGGGAGGGATCCGCCCTAGCCCCGACAGGACGGCAGCAGAATCCGGATGGGCCGCTGATGATCTACCCCTACGGAGTGAGCCGCTTCTACCTGGAGCAGGTGATCCAAACCCTGAAACTGCCGGCGGATGTCACCAAAGACCTGGATGGGGCGGACATTGTCTTGGCCTTGCGATCCCAGGTGCGTAGCCGTTCCAAGATCCAGCAGATGGCCCACTCCCGCCAGATCCCGATTCACACCGTCAAGGCCAATACTCTGATTGCCCTGGCTCGCGCCCTGCGCCATATTCTCAACATTGAAAGCGAAGAGGGATCCGATTCCGACCTGGAGCTGTTCATTCGCGCCAGCTCAGGCGATGAAACCGAAGCTCTGGAAGAAGCCCGCCTGGCGGTGGAGCAAATTGTCATTCCCAAGTCTCAGCCGGTGGAACTTTTGCCCCGTTCGCCTCTGATCCGCAAGCTCCAACACCAGTTGGTGGAACATTACCACCTGCGGGCCCAAAGCTTTGGCGAAGAGCCCAACCGCCGCTTGCGCATCTATCCCAACTAGCCCCACACGATAGCGCAGCCAATAGTCCAGCTCTAGAGAACCTCTATCCATTGAGCCGTCGTGGCCAGAGAGGGAGGACTCCGTCCCGCTTCTGTGAACGGGATCCTGGGCTAAGATTTGGCTACGCCAAGTGCGGTTCCCGCTGTTGCGACAGCGTTGCAGTTGTCGGCCCAGTGTCGTAGGTACAGCAGCAGGGTGCCCTGGGCATAGCACCATTTATTGCTATAGGGATAGCTAATGACTGCTACAGAAGTACGCTGGACCACTCGGGATATCGAGGCTCTTCCAGAGAATGAATGGATCCGCTACGAGATCATCGACGGAGAACTGCTGGTGACTCGCTCTCCTCATCACAAACATCAGCACATTATCGGGTGTTTGTTCTCCGCACTGCATCGGTGGTCGCTAGAAACAGGATTGGGAGAACCCTCAATCATGCCAGGGATCCTCTTTTCCGAATTTGATAATGTGTCTCCCGATGTTGTTTGGGTTAGTTATGAGCGGCTATCACAGATTCAAGATGAAGCAGGACATTTTCGGGGTGCCCCTGAGCTGGTGGTTGAAGTCCTATCACCTGGAAAAGTTCATGAGGATCGAGACCGCTTGGCAAAACGGAAACTCTACTCTGTGCATGGGGTGCAAGAGTACTGGATCGTCGATCGGCTGGCTCAGAGAGTAGAGGTGTATCGCAGACAACAGGCCCAGTTGGTCTTGGTAGAAACGCTGTTGGCTCAGGATGCGTTGTCTTCTCCCCTGTTGCCCGGCTTTGCCTGCGCGGTTGCTGAGCTGTTTACCTCTCGATCCTAAGCTCCAGCAGTGCAAGAGCCCATCCCCGGTACTCAAGCAACGAAGAGGGCTACTGCGTACTCTAGCCGGAAAAAGTGCGGCTTGGCCCTGGCCGAAACTGTTCCGGTGTAACAAAATGTTAAGGGCAGCATTTGTACGGGGATCCCTTCTGAAGGGGCCGGTCTTTTGCTGGCTCATGACCTACATTTCGCACACCTCCAAGGACACATAGCCATGTACAACAATCGTCGTGGTTTTCTTCGCTGGCTGGCTCTCGGTTTTGGCTCGTTGGTGGGTTGGTTACCTGGGTTTACCCGGCGCCGTTTTGCCCTGGCCCAGGGAACTGCTTCTGGCTCTAAGGCTTCTGAGCCGGAGTTTGTGAAAGTTGCCACTCTGGCCGATCTCAAAGATGGCCCCTTCAAGGTGGAAAACGCCTTTGGGAAAAACACCGCCACCCTCTGGCTGGTCGGGGATCCGCAAAAAGAAGATTCTCTGCTGGCTTTGGATGCCGCCTGTCCCCATGCGGGGTGTGATGTGAACTGGCGGGGGGAGAACTTTGTCTGCCCCTGTCATGGCTCGGCTTTTGCTGCCGATGGCAGCCGTACCCGTGGCCCGGCCAAGGCAGACCTGGCCATCTACAAGGTCAAGGTGGAGAAGGGAGAAATTTTTGTAGCCAAAGCCTCGTAAAGTTCTGGGCAGGCTGGGGGCTTTGAGGCCAGGCAAAAGGAGTCGGGTATCCGGATTGAGAAGACAATGGGCTGAGCTACCGAGGCTCTCCCTATGGCTCGTCCCTACCGCTATCTGTTCCTCTCCACCCCTGTTGGACCTCTGGGATCCGGGGCCGGTGGTGGTGTGGAGCTCAATCTTGCCAACCTGACGCGTGTCTTACTCCAGATGGGATCCCAAGTGCGGGTGTTGGCCCCTGTGGGATCCCGAATGGCGGAGTTGCCGGAGGAGGTGATCGAGCCGGTGGCGGGCCTTCCCCCGGCCTATGCGCAAACCCAGCGCCGCGATCAGCCGGTTCTGATCCACACCCCCTCTCTGCTGGCCAACCTGTGGCAGCGGGCTGCCCACCTGCAAGATCAGTTCGATCTAATCGTGAACTGGAGCTACGATTGGCTCTCGTTTTATTTGACGGATTTTTTCCGCACCCCGGTGGCCCACATCATTAGCATGGGATCCCTCAGCGATGCCGTTGATCAGGCTCTAGAGCACATTGCCCATCGCTACCCTGGTCGGCTGGCGGTGCATTCGCGGGCGCAAGCCCAGACCTTTGCCTTTGCCCGAGCCGAGATGGCGGCAGGTCGGGATCCCTTTGTCTATCTGCCCTGCGGGGTGGATCTGCGCCTCTACGACTTTGTGCCCCAAGGGAATGGATCCCTGTGTTGGATTGGGCGCATTGCCTCCGAAAAGGGCCTGGAAGACTGTGCTGCCCTAGCCGAGAAGACGGGAAGGCCGGTGGTGATCCTAGGCCACCTGCAAGAGCCAGGCTACTGGCAGCAGATCCAAGCGCAGTACCCACATGCCCAACTGGATTACCGAGGGTTTTTGCCCACCCCGCAAATGCAGCGGATCTTGGGGCAATGCTCAGCCTTGGTCATGACCCCCAAGTGGGTGGAGGCCTTTGGCTTGGTGGCGGTGGAAGCTTTGGCCTGTGGCGTGCCGGTGATTACCTACCGCCGGGGTGGGCCCGCGGAAATTGTCAGCGATGGAGAAACCGGCTGGATCGTCGAGCCGGACAACGTGGCAGCTTTGGCAGAGGCTGTAGAGCGCCTAGATCACATCGACAGGAGCCGCTGTCGGCAACGGGCAGAAGAGCACTATTCCCTGGGCGCGATGGCAGAGCAGTTTCTGGCCTGGAGCAGGCAGATTGGCCGGGATCCCACCTGGGCAGCCCGCGAGGGAGGAGACAGGCAGTGGTACTATTAACTTACTTAATTCTGGCGAACTGTGTCAGACACGCAGCCCAACAACGGGAACGTTTTGACTTACGACGGGGAAACCATCATGACGACTGGGAAAGGATCTGTTGCGCTGGTGCGATCAGAGGTTCGTCGGCGGTCACAGGTTCTGGGAACGCAGGTGATCAGCCAGGGCAACGCAGCCCGGCTTGGGGTAGTCAGCGAAGTTTGGGCGGATCTGGAAGCCAAGCAGGTTCTGGTGCTGGGGGTGCTGGAAAAAGCCCTTGCCGGATCCCCCCGTTTGATGGAGCTGCGGCAAGTAACAGCGTTGGGTCAGGATGCAGTTCTTGTCCCCAGCGAAGAAGTTTTCGATAACTTGGATTTGGAGGGCCTGAGTCGCGTGGTTGGCAGCGAGGTGGTAACCGAAGAAGGGATCCGCCTCGGCAAAGTTAAAGATTTTGAGTTCAACTCCGTCTCCGGCATCATCACGGGTTTGGTGCTCTCCAACCTCGGCCTCACCTTTTTACCCGGCTTCATCCTCAGCACCTATCTGCTCTCCACTGACGAGATTGTCTCTGTGGGCGGGGATCGCCTTATTGTTGCCGATGGCGCTGAGACCCGCCTAACCCAACTGGCCAAGGGGATTTTGGAAACCCTGGGAATCGGCAAGCCCCCTTGGGAAGCCGGAGTTAGCCCTGCTCCTGCCCTGCCCAGTGCTGTCGAGAGTTCCGCCGTCGAGGAAGATTACGAAGAAGAATACGACGAGGAATACGAAGCCGAAGAAGAAGACGTTTACGCAGAAGAAGAGCCTGAACCTGAGCCGCAGCCTGTGCGACCTCGTCCACCTGAGCCCGCACCCACCCCCGAACAACCGGCTTGGGAACAGGAGTATGCCAAAGAAGAGGCCCCTCCTTCTGAGCCTGCCCCTCCTCCTTCCAGCTCCACTCCTGTGGATAGTGATCCCTGGGAAGATAAGGCCGGGGAGCCCACTTAAGTTGCCGGACTCGTACCAACTCCCCTCTGCGCTCGGGATGGTCACGTCAACCGAGAGCACGGCCCTTACCCCTGGCGCTAGGGCTGCTTCTTGCGTCAATCTCCCACTTTTTTCTGCCAAGGGGCAAAGGGATCCCCCATCTGTCTATCCCGGCAGGGCAGGATCGGCTTCGGCCAAGAAGCGCAAAGCCACCGACAAAAAGGTCTGCGGCGCTTCAATGTGCGGAAAAGCAGCCCCTGGCAACCGGTATATCGGCACCTCCGGGCGCAAAGCGCGATACCGCTCTGCCTGTTCTGGGTCGGTGAGACGATTTTGTTCTCCCCAGACCAGAGCCATGGGCTTGGCCACCACGCGAAAGTCGTCTTGGATGGGCAAATTGAGCCTGCCGGTGAGAAAAGAACGGGGGGCAAATTGAGCCCCCGCCTGGTGGGCTGCCTGGTAATAGTAGTCCACCACCGCCTCATCCAGGGCGTAGCTGGGGGAGCATGACTCTAGTCAATAATAAGCTCAACTATACTGAAAATAATGTATAATATGTTCAGTACGGA
>NZ_JANSIK010000165.1:0-3694 GCF_047462035.1 Synechococcus sp. R5-15
TAACTTCCGCATTCCTCCCGACACTGACCCTACGGGTACAGTGCGGGGCTCCTGCGATTTCTAGCTGAAGATTTGTCTGAACCAGGTGGCTGGACAAGAGGGTCCAGCTTTCGGGGTATGCTGTGAGAGCGCTGGGCTGGGTATCCCGGCCAGCTTTTTCCTCTGGGCCCTTCTCTACTGGATAACGCCTCCAATGCCCCTTGCTACTGCGCAACGCTGTCGCGAACAGGATTCTGTACCGTTGGCTTTGTTGAGTGTATCCGACAAAACCGGACTGATCCCGCTGGCCCAGTCCCTCGTGCAAGAGCATGGCTTTCAACTGCTCAGCAGTGGGGGAACCGCCAAGGCGCTCTCAGAAGCTGGGATCCCGGTCACCCCTGTCTCTGCCCACACTGGCGCGCCGGAAATCTTGGGGGGAAGGGTGAAGACGCTGCACCCCCGCATCCACGGCGGCATTTTGGCCCGCCTGGAATGCAGCGAAGACCGGGCAGACCTAGAGGCGCTGGGGATCCCTCCCATCCAACTGGTGGTGGTCAACTTCTACCCTTTTGAACAGACAGTGGCCCAGGCAGGAGTGTCTCTGGAGGAAGCTTTTGAGCAGATCGATATCGGCGGGCCCACTTTGGCGCGGGCGGCAGCCAAAAATTATCCCTACGTTACGGTGCTGACGGATCCCAGCCAGTACCCCCAGTATTTGCAACTGCTCTCCGGGGCCTATGGGGAAACAGAGCGGCTGGCGTTTCGCTTCCAGTGTGCTCGTCGGGCCTTTGAGCAGGTGCTGGCCTACGACCGCGCCATCGTCACCTACCTGGCTCGCCTGGAGCTAGCAGGTCCCTCCCAGTCCTCCGCAGCTGCCGCTGAAGACAGGTTTCAACTGCAAGGGATCCTGTGGCAACGCCTGCGCTACGGGGAAAATCCCCATCAAGCTGCCACTTGGTATGTGACGGATCCGGCTGCCCCCGGCTGGCACCGGGCTAAGCAGTTGCAGGGGAAGGAGCTGAGCTACAACAACCTGCTGGATCTGGAGGCGGCCCGCGCCCTGGCGGCAGAGTTAACCTTGTTACTCCGCAATGCTGATGCGACGCGGCCCACTGACGGGAAGGGCTCTGTGTCTTCTGGCTCTGCTCGGAGGGAGTTCTTGCAACCTGAACAAGCGGTGGCGGTGGTGGTTAAGCACAACAACCCCTGCGGGGTGGCCATTCGCCCATCGCCGGCTGCCGCCCTCGAGGCTGCCCTGGCTGCTGATCCAGTTTCGGCCTTTGGGGGCATCGTCGCCCTCAACCAACCCTTGGACGCAGAGACCGCCCGACGGCTGGTGGAGCCTTTTTTGGAGTGTGTGGTGGCTCCCGATTGCACTCCAGAAGCGGCTGAGCTACTGTCAGTCAAAAAGAACTTGCGGGTCTTGATCTTGCCGGACTTGTGTGTGGGGCCTGCCCAAACAATCCGCACCCTGGCCGGGGGCTTTCTGGTGCAGGATGCCGACTCACCTGTTGTGCCGCAACGCTGTCGCGACCAGGAACCGACGCAAACCGACAGCCCCCCTTCTTGGCAAGTGGTCACCCAGCGCCAGCCCACACCGGAGGAGTGGGCGGATCTGGAATTTGCCTGGATAGTCTGCAAACATGTGAAATCCAACGCCATTGTCGTTGCCAAGCAGGGACAGACGCTTGGCATCGGAGCCGGGCAGATGAATCGGGTGGGGGCAGTGGAGATCGCCCTCAAGCAGGCGGGATCCCAGGCGGCAGGGGCTGTTTTGGCCAGCGATGGCTTTTTCCCCTTTGCCGACAGCGTGGAGATGGCTGCCCAAGCAGGGATCCGCGCCATCATCCAGCCGGGGGGGAGCATCCGCGATGCCGATTCCATTGCTGCTGCCAACGCTGCCGGTATTGCCATGGTTTGCACCGGCATACGTCACTTTCTGCACTGAGCCCGCCTTTCTGCTCAAGAGAGAAATCTTCCCAAGAGAGACAAAGAGTAGGGAGTATCCTCAACTTTAGGGCAACCCCCAGGCTCTGGCCCGCTCTGCCAGCCAGCCCTCAGCCCGCAAATTCTCCAGTTCTCGGCGCACCCGCAGCCGCAATTCGGCGTGCTGCAGCCCCTTGGGCATGGCAATGCCCAGCCCCACCGTTGCCAAGGGGGATCCCAGAAATTGAAACTGTTGCTCCGCAGCGCTTTCGCGACGGGGATGCTCTGCTAGCCACCCTGCCAGCACCGAGCGATCTGCTGCCCACCCCTGCACCGCCCCTTTCAGGAGCAGTTCCGCCCCTTCTCGGTAGGAATCGACAGGCACCAACTCCACCCCTGGCAGGTATCGATTCAGCAGGGGAATGGCGCTGGAACCGCGCAAGACTGCAACGCGACCGCCCCGCAAGTCCGACCAGCTTTCCCAGTTGTGGGAACGAGCCACAACCAAGCTGGGGCCATCCTGATAGTAAGCAGAAGTGAACTCCACCTGGCGCGCCCGATCCGGGGTAATGCCGATCTGAGCAATGGCCAAATCCACCTGGCCGTCAGCCAGCACCTGCAGCCGCTCTACATTCGAGACCGGCACCAACTCCACAGCCTCTGCCGAGCCCAACAGCCGGGATCCCAGCTCACAAGCCAGCTCGATCTCAAACCCCTGCAGATCCCCTTGGGGAGTGCGAAACCCCAGCGGCCTCAAGTTGTCTTTTACGGCAACGCGCAGCCGTCCAGAATCCACAATCTCCGGCCAAGGACGAGCCACAGTAGGGATCCCTCTCCCCAGGCAGGCGAGGGCCAGAATGGCTGCCAGGAAGGACTTCTGGATAGCCGTCGGAACCTCCTCAGGAGGCGCGAGACTGGCGCGCTGCCTCCACCACCTGGGTAAAGGCCTCTGGATCCAGGAAAGCCAAGCGGGCCAACATTTTGCGGTTGAGCTGGATATTGGCTTTTTTGAGACCATCGATGAACTCGTGGTAACGCAGGCCCTGGGCACGGGTGGCCGCGTTGATGCGGGTAATCCATAGGCGACGAAAATCCCGCTTCTTGCGGCGGCGATCCCGGTAGGCGCTGCGCAAAGCCTTCATCACCTGCTGGTTGGCGGTGCGGAACAGCTTTGAACCAGCTCCCCGAAAGCCTTTGGCCAGCTTGAGGATCTTTTTGCGGCGCTTGCGGGCGACATTGCCCCGTTTGACTCTCATGGCAGTAACTCAATAGGAACTTGAACAAACTCAAACTGAAGGGTAGAAGCACTCCGTCCTGCTAACGGGATCGGAACTGCTGTCGCCAATGCCAGCCCCTGAAATCTTCTTGCCGGCGCGAGCGGGATCCCGGCTAGTGGGTGTTGGGCAACATCAGGCGCACATTGACCACATCCCGCTTGTCCACCAGGGCCACACCGGCCAATTTGCGTTTGCGCTTGCTGGTTTTGTGCTCCAGCAAGTGGTTGTGCCCGGCCCTGCGACGCATAAACTTGCCGCTGCCGGTCAGGCGGAAGCGCTTGGCTGCTGCCTTGCGGGTTTTGATTTTGGGCATGATGACAACCCCAGAATATGCGGGGCCAGAGCTAAAGGTCACAGCTTTCTAGGATAAGCCATAGAAGAACAAGAGGGCAAATGCCAAGGTTCGTCCCGCTGAGGCAAGGGAAAGGGGTCGAGAAACTCTCAGGAGCATGCCTCTAACCCCCAAAACCCTGAACTTTGCTGAATTTACTGAGCTTTAGGCGGTTTGGCAA
>NZ_JANSIK010000166.1:0-1693 GCF_047462035.1 Synechococcus sp. R5-15
AGAGATAGGCAGGATGCGATCGCTTCTTTCCTGAACCATGTTCAGGAGAGTTCAGCGTGAATGTATCAGTTGTGGGGATCCGTACTCCACTATGGGTGGAGAGAAAAAGTGGGCTTGGATCCCAGTCCTAGTGGATGTAGCCGACTTGGGTGAGCGTTCCTTGACTTGGGCTTAAGTTATACCCTTGTCGGCATGAGTTTTGACGCTGTGGCCCACTCGGCCAGGTGATAGAACAGGGTCAAACCCAACAGCATTTGGGAGGTTTGTTGTCATGGCTACGTTGCAACCCAAAGTGACCCACCAGCTTTTGGCGGCCTTAGCCCTGTTTGCCTGTCTGGGCTTGTTGCCTGCTTGTGGCGAGAGCAGCAGCAGCACCGTCAGCCCCCCCAGCATCACCCCCACCCCCACCGGCTCATAATTCGGCTGGTTTTTGCATGCCCTTGCAGCGGTTGCCCAAGTTGGTTCAGCTTTGGGCTTTGAGGATCGCGGGGATCTTTTGTCTTTGTCTGCTGGCGGCCTGTGGAGGATCCCCTACCTCGATGGAGCCACCGCGGGCAGGGGAAGTGCCGATTGCCAGCTTCCTGTGCCGGTTGGATCGCCAGACCCGCAGCTTCACGGGGCCTATTTACGCCGAACAGCCCCAGGTTGCTACCTGCAACCCCGGTCGCCTTACGCCTGCAGCAGCCCAAAAGATGATGGATCGGCTGAATTTTCTACGGCTGTTGCACCAGTTACCGCCGGTGAAGCTCAATCCTCAGTTCCTAGAAGCCGCCCAGCAAGCGGCCTTGATGCAGGTAGCCAATGGTACTCTCAGCCACCAGCCGCCCCCTTCTTGGCGCTGCTTTACCCCTGCCGGGGAGGCGGGATCCCGCTTCAGCAACCTGGCGGTTGGGCCCATCCTAGAGCTGAACGGCCCCGATCCAGGCCGGGTGTTGGCGCGGCAGGTGGACATCTATTTTGCCGAGCCAGGTCGAGAAAACTTTGTGGATGTGGGGCATCGCCGCTGGAACCTGTATCCTCAGTACGCCCAGGGGGCCTACGGCATTGTCTTTGACCCACGGGCTGGACGGGTGACCCAGGCCAACGCCAACTGGATCTTCGGTTTTGACGAGTCGGTGCCAGATCCAGAGTTCATCGCCTTCCCGGAGAAAGACGGCTACCTCTACCGCCTAGAAGGGTTTTCCGGCCAGCCCCTGTCTGCCTACCGCTGGTCTTTCTCGGTGCCCAGCCGTGGCGGCAAGGCTGATCTCAGCCAAGCCCAAGTCCGCATCACCGATGCCCTCACCGGTGAGCCGGTGCCTGTCGGAGATCTCCGCGTGGGGGATCCCGCCTTTGGCCTGGAAACTTTGACCTACTCCGTGGGTTCGATCCAGCCCAATCGCAACTACACCTTTGAAATTAGCGGCATTCGCCTCAACGGTGGCCCCCCCCGCAGCTACCGCTACACCACCGCTCTCTACGACTGCGATCCCCAAACTTCCCAACGGCCCGCACCCCTCACCGAAGGGCTGGGGATCCCGCCCCGTCTGCTCTGGCAGATGGAGCCTTTCAACTCTTTCAACCCTCTCAACTAGCTTTTCCTCACCCCCAGCCCCTTTCCCAAAGGGGGAAGAGGGGTCTGCTGCTGATACATTCACGCTGAACTCTCCTGAACATGGTTCAGGAAAGAAGCGATCGCATCCTGCCTATCTCT
>NZ_JANSIK010000167.1:0-6212 GCF_047462035.1 Synechococcus sp. R5-15
TGGCGTGGGGCAGGAATGCCCAACTGCGAGGTAAGGACTCCGTCCTGCTGACGGGAAGGGTAGCCCGCGCCCTGTCCACAGGACGAGCGCCGGGAGGATGTTATAGTAGCTACAGAGGGGTCGGCTAGCTGCGCAAGGTCACCGGAAATTGTGTTGTCAACTGCGCCCTCACCTGGTTTTGCAGAGCTTCTACCTCCGCATCCGTGAGGGTGCGATCGGGAGCGCGGTACACTAGGCGGAAGGCAAGGCTGCGCTGCCCTGCAGGTACTCCTTGGCCCCGGTACTCGTCGAAAAGCTGCACCGATTGGAGAAGTTCTCCGCCCGCTCGACGGATAACCTTCTCGATCTCACCAACGGCAAGGTCGAGTGGCGCAAAGAAGGCGATATCCCGATCGGCAGCAGGAAAGGGTGAAAAGGGGACAAATTGCACAATGCCCCGTCTCTCCAGGCTTTCCAGCAAGGGATCCAACTGCAGCTCAAACCCATAGACCTGATCTGGCAGCCCCTTTTCCTGACAGAGGCGGGGGTGCAGTTGCCCGAACAAACCGATGCGGGATCCCTCAATCCACAAACTGGCCTGGCGACCGGGGTGAAGCAGGGACGATTGCTCTTCAGGGGGATCCAGACGAAACTCCGGGCCAAATCCCAGTCGCTCCAGAGCGGAGACCAGCAGCCCCTTGGCCTCGAACCAGTCCATGGGTCGGTTGCGGTGCTGCCAATCGTGGGGATTGGGATCCCCGCCCAAGATGCCGCCGATATGCTCAGCTTCCCGGTAAGGGTGGGGGTTAGGGGGAAGGGCATGGGCAAAGACACGGCCAATTTCAAAGGCTTGCAGCGGGCCGTTGCCTTGATCCCAGTTGAAGCGGAAGGCCTCCACCAGGCCGGGAAGTAGCGCATTGCGCACGGCTGAATATTCAGGCGAAAGTGGATTGGCAATCCTCACCAAAGATCCATCCTCCTCCGCTGGGCAGAGGGAGATGTGATATACCTCTGTCAGGCCAATGCCGCGCAGCACTTCTCGGATCTGGCGGGTGAACGTTTCCCGCGCCGAAAGGGATCCCACCTGCGGCTCGGTGGGTAGGGTTTCTGAGAAGCGGTCATAGCCGTAGAGACGGGCAAACTCCTCGATGAGGTCGATCTCCCGCTCAATGTCCCGCAGGCGATAGGGGGGAACGACGACCTGCCAAACGCAGCTGGCCACGGTTGCCGTCTCGGTAGCGGGGGAGAGGGCACTCTGGGAATTGGCCCCTTCGCAACGGGAGAGCTGAAAGCCCAAGGCAGATAGGATCTCCTCCACATCCGCCGCCTGCACCTCGTCCCCCAACACATCGATCAGCCGCGACAGCCGCAATTTCAGGGTGCGTTCCAGGGGGGGCCGCTGGTCAAAGGTGGTGAGGCCGGCCACTGCTCCCCCTGCCAGTTCCAGGATCAACTGCACCGCCCGATCCCGGGCCTGATCGAGGGTGGCAAAGTTAACCCCTCGCTCATAGCGGGTGGAAGCCTCGGTGCGCAGACCTTGAGACCGGGCCGAGCGTCGCGTCACCGCCGGATCGAATACGGCTGCTTCCAAGAAAATGCGGGTGGTGGTCGAGCCGACCTCGGTTTCTTCCCCTCCCATGACCCCGGCCAGAGCTACCGGTTGGCTGCCGGCCACAATGAGATGACTGTCGGCTTGCAAGGTGCGGGTTTGGCCGTCCAAGGTCTTTAAGGTTTCTCCCGGCTGGGCCAAGCGCACCTCGATGGTGGGTTTTTTCTTGCCCATGACCTGGAGCAGGCGATCCCAGTCGAAGGCGTGCAAAGGCTGGCCCCATTCCAGCAGGATCAGATTGGTAATATCCACTACATTGTTGATGGATCGCATGCCGGCAGCGGCCAGTCGGTGTTTTAGCCAGTCGGGGGAAGGGCCGACTTTCACCCCTTCGATCAACACGCCACTGTAGGCGGGGCAGGCCTTGGCGTCGGCAATGCGCAACTGAAAGTTGGGGATGGGCTTGGCCTGAAGAGGCTTGACGGGGGGCAGGCACAGCGGGTTGCGGGTGAGGGCAGCCACTTCGCGGGCGATCCCCACCATGCTCAGGGCATCGGCCCGGTTGGCGGTGGAAGTGAGATCCAGCACCACATCGTCCAAGCCCAAAAGAGGACGCACATCAGAGCCAAGCGGATGAACCTCCAGATCCAAGTCGGGCGGGAATTCGTGGATCCCTTCGGAAGATTTCTCCAGCCCCAGCTCGGCCAGAGAGCAGATCATGCCCTCCGAGATCACCCCCCGCTTGTCGGCTTTGGCAATGGTGAGGGAGAGGGCGGGCAAATGGGTGCCGGGCGTGGCCACTGCTACCAGGATCCCAGGGCGGGCGTTGGCAGCTCCACAGACAATGGTGGCAGGCCGATTGGATCCCAAGTCCACCTGGCAAACCTGCAGCTTGTCGGCGTTGGGGTGAGGCTCGGCAGCCAGGATCCTGCCCAAAACCACCCCATCTGCCCAGGTGCGGCGGTCTTCGATCTCTTCCACTTCAAACCCCGCCAGGGTGAGGGCCTCCCCCAGTTCTTCGGGTGAAAGTTGGAAATCCACCAGTTCTCGCAGCCACTTCAAGGAGATGCGCATCGCTGAGCCATCGGTGCAAACGCCGCACCCATTATCGCTCACCTGGCCCTCTTCTCCAGCCGGGATCCTTGCCCAAGGCAGAACAGACAAGAGGCGCCTCCGGACTCATCGGTCTCATCAGGGGGAGAGAGGGGGATGCTAAAACGGTGAAGGCGACGGCTAAGGTCAGATCCAGCGGATGGCAAGGTGAGGAAAGATGAAGGAAGACTGGGCAAAACGGTTGCGCAACGGGCTGGTTGCCGCGGCAGCTGTGCTCTTAGCGGTGGGTTTGTTTTTGGCCAGCCAGGGTCGTCAGGCGGGCAGCAACCTAGAGGCTCTAGCCCAAGAGGCCATACCTTGGGAGCAAGCTCAGGCCAATGGCAAACCTTCTTTGGTGGAGTTTTATGCCGATTGGTGCAGCACCTGTCGTGCCATGGCACCCCTCCTGGCCAGCCTGAAACAGGAATTTGCCGATCAAGTCAACTTCGTCATGTTGAATGTGGACAATCCGAAGTGGCTGCCGGAGCTGAGCCGCTACCGGGTGAACGGCATCCCTCATTTTCTGTTTTTGGATCGGCAGGGAGAAGTGCTGGGATCGGCGATTGGCGAACAGCCGCCGTCGATTCTGCGAGCCAATGTGTTGGCTCTGGCAACTGGACAGCCCCTGCAGTTGACCAACATCGGGCCGGTGTCTGAGCTGGAGCGGGGCAGGCGCGCCCTCCCCAGTCAGCCGGATCCCCGCAGTCATGGCTAGGAGCTTGGGCCGGGGTTTTGTTGTCTTGGACACAGGCGGAAAGGTCTGGCCTCGGTTTGATATTGGATAACTTCTATCCATTCTCGTAGCTCACAAGAACAGGCCATGGCTGTCGAGACAACACCGATTTTGCCGGATCCGCAACGGTTGATCCCGAGCGAGCGCCTCAGACAACTGAATGTCCGCTCCAATTCAGCCGGGCTCCGGCAGCTTTTGGGACATTTGGCGGTGATGGCGGTGAGTGGCAGCCTGTGGGTGACCCAGAAAGGTGTCAATGGCTGGATTGCCCTGGCGGCGCTGGTGGTTTACGGGGCCAGTTTGGCGACGATGTTTGCTGCTTTGCACGAATGTGTACACCGCACCGCTTTTGCCAGCCCAAAACTGAATGACGGGGTAGCCTGGGTGGCGGGCTTGCTCTCGTTTTACAACAGCACTTTTTATCGCCGATACCACAAATGGCACCACCGCTATACCCAGATTCCGGGCAAGGATCCGGAGCTGTCGGATCCCAAACCCCAGAGCTGGCCGGAGTATTTGCTCGAGCTGAGCGGCTTGACTTGGTGGATCGGCAAGGTGAAGACCTACATCCGCATAGCCGGCGGCCAGTTGCAAGGCTATCCCTACATTCCTGAATCGGCCCGCCAAGAGGTCATTCGTTCGGTGCGGTTGCAGCTAGGGGTCTACGGCCTTGGGAGCTTGCTCTCCCTTCTGCTGGGGGATCCCTGGATAGTGTGGCTGTGGCTGTTGCCTTTGGCGGTAGGGCAGCCGATCTTGCGCTTCATTTTGCTGGCAGAGCACACAGGCTGTAGCCAAACCGAGGATCCCTTCTCCAATACCCGTACCACCCTTACCCTTTGGCCGATCCGCTTTTTGATGTGGAATATGCCTTACCATGCTGAGCATCACCTTTACCCCTCCATTCCATTTCATGCTTTGGCCGATGCCCATCAATACCTCAAGCCCCATCTGGCTCATCTAGGGCAGGGGTATGTGCGGGTTCATCGTCAGGTGATTGAACAATTTCAGGCATGACTCACTACACCTGGAGCCTGAACGATTTTCAGCTACAGTGCGGGATCCAACTGCCCCAAATCACGCTCGCCTACGCCACCTACGGGACTCTTTCCCCCCGAAAAGACAACCTGATCCTCTACCCCACCTCCTATGGGGCTCAGCATCCCGACCTGGAGTGGCTGATTCGTCCCGACGGCATCCTCAACCCGCAGCGGTGGTTTATCCTCATTCCCAATATGCTGGGCAATGGCCTTTCCACTTCCCCCAGCAACGATCCAGCCTGCGGCTTGCGGGAAGACGGCTTCTGGTTTAGCCACTGGGACAATGTGCGCCTGCAGGAGAGCCTGATTCGCCAACACTTTGGGATCGAACGCATCCGCCTGATCTACGGCTGGTCGATGGGGGCTCAGCAAGCCTATCACTGGGGATCCCTGTTTCCTGAGCGGGTGGAACGGATCGTAGCCCTCTGTGGCACCGCCAAGACCACGGTTCACAATCGAGTTTTTCTGGAGAGTTTGCGCTCAGCCCTGACTGCCGATCCCGCCTGGAACGGTCGCCGATTTACGGGTGTCCCAGAGCGGGGTCTGCGAGCTTTTGCCCACATCTACGCCAGTTGGGCTGTTTCCCAACCTTTTTTCAACCAAAAATGCTATGAATCCTTGGGGTATGCCTCTCTCGAAGATTATCTAGAGCGAGGCTGGGAGGCCAATTACCGCCGCCGGGATCCGCAGAATTTGCTATCGATGATCGAAACTTGGATCCGCTGCGATATCAGCGACAACCCCATTCACCGGGGAGATTATCGGGCTGCTTTGAGGGCAATTCAGGCCCAAACATTGGTGATGCCCGCCCAGACGGATTTGTATTTCACCCCAGAAGATTGTCGGGCTGAGGCAGAATGGATCCCGAACGCGGTTTACAAGATCATCCCCTCCATTTGGGGGCACCGGGCCGGTAATCCTCATCAAAACCCCGAGGATGAAGCTTTTATTCGCACAGCCGTGCAGGAGTTCCTGGAGAGCTGAGGGCACCTACACAGATCCTACACAGATTGCAGGCGCAGGTGTTGCACCAGAGCCTGTAGCCCCAACAGGTAGCTTTGCGCCCCAAAACCACTGATTTGCCCAATCGCTACGGCGGCGATGTAAGAGTGCTGGCGGAAGGGCTCGCGGCGATGGATGTTGCTTAGGTGGACTTCCACAGTGGGCAATCCTACGGCTGCAATGGCATCTCGGAGAGCAATGCTGGTGTGGGTGTAGGCCCCAGGGTTGATCAGAATGCCGACATGCTGCTGGCGGGCACGGTGAATGGCATCGATGAGCACCCCCTCATGGTTGGACTGGAGAATCTCCAGCTTCGCCCCTAGCATTTCTGCCTGCCGATGCAGAGCCTGATCGATCTGCTCTAGGGATACTGAGCCGTAGATGCCCACCTCTCGCACCCCCAGCAGGTTGAGGTTGGGGCCATGCAGTACCAAGAGGCTGAGAGGCTCGCCGCCGGGGGCAATGGCAGTCGGATTAACGACGACGATGGGATCCATCTTCTACCGGAATGGGAGCAGGTTGAGGCTGGGGGTTCCCCAGCAGGGTGTCGATCACACGTTCCACCCATTCCCGGATCTTTTCCAGCACCTTTTCTACCCAATCCATCCGATCTGCCTCGCGAGGTTTTACGAAGGGAGTTTATTCGACAGACTTCTATGATAGCGCTTCTTTCCGAGGGGTGTAGAGGTAAACTACCCGGCTCCGACCGCTAAGCGGTACAGAGCGGGCTTTCAGTAGCCCTGGGCCTGCTCTGCTCTACCAGAGAACAAAACAAGCCCGGACCTCTAGGCTGGTTTACGACAGCCCCCAAGAGCGCAAT
>NZ_JANSIK010000168.1:0-33056 GCF_047462035.1 Synechococcus sp. R5-15
GCAGAACAGGCTCAGGGCTACTGAAAGCCCGCTCCGTACCGCTTAGCGGTCGGAGCCGGGTAGTTTACGTTTTCTCCTCACTATGGCACGTCCTTCTTCTCGGCAAAGGCTGCTGAATGCGGCTCGGGAGCTGTTCGTTCGTCAGGGCATCACCCAGACCACCACCCGTCAAATTGCGGATTTGGCCGGAGTGAATGAGGTCACCCTGTTTCGGCACTTCGGCACCAAGCAAGGGTTACTCCTGGCCGTATTTGGGGAGCTGGGGGTCTTTTCCGGCATTGCCGATCTGCCCCTGAAGGCGGATCCCGCCCCCTCTCAAGGTTCTGGGTTGCAAGCCATTCTCCTGCGCTATGTCCACACCTGTTTTCGGGCTTTGGCCGATAATCCTGAACTGGTGCGCTCCCTGGTGGGAGAGGCTGGCCTTTATTCTGAGGAACATCGTCGCGCCTTGCGGATGGGTTTTTCTCAGGCCCAAGAACAGCTGACAGAGTATTTGCGGCGATTTCCCAACTCTGAGTTGCAATCTGTCGAGCCGGATCGCCTTAATGCAGCCGTTGGGGTTTTGCATGTGATGATTTTGGGAGCAGCAATGTTGGCGGTAACTGCCGAGTTGCCTTCCGTTGGCGCCGACGGAACCGAGCCCTCTGTTGAGGGGCAGCTATCGGATGAAAAATCTAAAAAATCAGAGAAAGGCGCCGAAACCGCCAGGATCCCCCCCCTTCTGCAAGCCTGCGTGGAGCTGTGGATGGCAGGCGTGACCAGAATGACAGAACCTACGCCGTAGCGCAGCCACCCACAATTGGACAAGGCTCTCCAAGTGCCCTAGGTGGGCATGCGATACAGCTTCTCCCAACGACACACTGACTACGGCCAATAAATAGCCCCAGACCACAGGGATCCCGGCAACCTGCAGAACTCCCGTGAGCTCGGAACAAACTCTCTCTGTGTGCAAATAGATGTGCAAACAGGTAGATGTGCAAGTAGAAAAGAGAGGAGGTTGTAAGCCGGGTTCTGTAGTGCAGAGTTGCACTGGCGATCATCTATCTGGGAGTGATGTTACCATCACCCTCTAGCGGCTCACCACCATCGAGAGCACCCTTCCCCACTTTGGGTACCGTGACCTCGATGCAACCGACAGGGGCGAAGAACAGCCATAGTCCTGCGGCTGCGGCCTTGCTTTCCACCGGGGTTTACCGAGCCAACGCCTCACGACGTTGCTGGTGGGCTCTTACCCCACCTTTGCACCCTTACCTGTGCTGGGATCCCAGCCATCGGCGGTATGTTTCTGTGGCACTATCCTCGCGGTTACCCGCACTGGGCTTTCCCCAGCGGTGTGTTCTTCTGAAAGCCCGGACTTTCCTCATCCCGCTGTCTGGTGGCGACAGCAAGGACGCGATCGCCTGCCCCTCCTCTCTCTTCAGCTCGATCCTACTGCATCTTCCAAACCTAGAAAATCCCGGAAATCGGTACAAACTCCACTTGATCGGGAATGTTGGGGGCCAGGTGTAAGATTTGCCGGTTCAAATCCATCACCACAGCCGCCACGCTTTCGGTGCGATCCCAGGCGGGCAGATGGGGATCCGGATAGCGGCAGATGCAGTGGGGGGCATTCGTCCGGTCTTGTAGGATTTTTTGAAGAGCGACCGCGTCTAGGGTTCCCGTTTGAGCACTCTGGCGAAGCAAATGATAGGCCCGTTCTAGCCTTGTGGAGGATCCTATATGGGGGGGCAGCTCATCTTCTCGCAAGGCCGGATCCAGGAAATGATTGGTGTGGGCGAGGATCCCTCCTTGAGGGAGATGCAGGCCAATTCCTCGTGGACTGATTTCAAAGCTGATTGCACTAGCGGGCTGTAGGCCTACCGCCTGTCCTGTAATACCGGCAACGCTGACACAAGAGGAGGCGGTGTAGGGGTAGGATCCCACCCTCTCCACAGCTTGCTGCCACTCCTCGCACTCCAACAACAAGCGCAATAGCAAATGCACCGGCATTCCCTCGGTTTGCCCATCTAGGGTAGAGCGCAAGAGGTTGAGGGCTACGGCCAACCCTGCTTGATTGAGGCCAATTTTGGCCAGGATCCCAGCTTCGGTCAGGGTGAGGTAGGCAGGGTGGTTATCGGAGCGAACGCACAACAGCACACAGGCCCTGCGCTGCTCCCCGATCCAATCCCAGGTTTGGGCCAAGTAGGTGTGGTGGGTGGAGGTAGCCTGGGGCAAGGCCGCCAGGGTGGTGCATTCTCCCCCATCCGGGTTGGCTTGGGCTGGATCGATGAGATCAATCCCCTTGAATTCATGAGCAGGATCCGGTGGGTGCTGGGGCACCCCGTTTTGGAGATTGTGTTCCAGAGCAGCGGCGCAGTTGGGATGGGATCCACCGACAACCGATCTGGATAAAATTTCGGTGCGCAAATTGAGGGCCAGAATCTCGGCGAAACGAAAGCCACTCCCCGCAGCAATTCCTTGGATTTCTTCCAGCAGGTGGGGCACGTGGCGCTCTAGCCAGGGCAGGGATCCCTCTGCTTGGGTCTGGGCCTGCTGCCAGGTGAGACCACAGCGGTAGGCAAATTGGCGGGCGTAGCTGGCAATGCTGTGGCGAATGAGTTGGGCCGCCTGGGATCCATACTGTTGGCCTCGTTGTTGGGGATCCCCCTGCAGATGAAGAATGGGGAACATGGTGCTGGTTTGCCCGTGACCTCAATAGGTGGGCAGGGAGGGATCCACCTCACAAGCCCAAGCGTGAATGCCGCCGCTGATGTTATGAACCTGAGTGAACCCGTTGGCCTGTAGCCACTGGCTCATCTGAGCAGAGCGGAGGCCATGATGACAGAGCACAAAAGTTGGCTGATCTGGATCCAGCTCTGTGAGGATCCGTTCCCTCCATTCCTCGTACTGGCTCAAGGGGTAGTTGCGAAAGCCCAGGGCATTTAAATTCACCAGCTCCAGCTCTGCCGGTTCCCGCACATCGATCAATTGCAGAGGGCCGGCCTCGGGATCCTGTAGGTATTGGGCCATCTGTTGTGGTGTAATGGAGCGGATGGAGAAGGACATTGCCAACTCTGGTCTACAGGGATCCCTTTTCAAGATACACCGGCTCAGCGGCTGCCCTGAGACTGCCCGCAAAGGTTAAGATGTCACCCTGATTTGGGCTTAGCCTGGGTATGGCTGTGCAACGCTTTTTGATCGACACGGATACGGCGGGAGATGATGTTACCTCGCTGCTCTTTGGGCTGCTCTGGCCCAACAGCATCCTACAGGGCTGCCCGCCGGGGTGAGTTTCATTCGAGATCCCTTTGCGGAAGTGCCCAAACCCGCCGATTATGCCAGCATCTGCAGCGGAGATACCCGTCCGCTGTTCTTTATCGGTGTGGATGCTAACCAAAACTACCTGGGGGATACCGATAACAACCCTGCCACCCTCAACCACGGTCTCACCTCGATGCTGAAGCGGGTGGATATGGCCACCTATGAAGTGATTCGCAGCGTGGTGGAAGGCAACTTTAAGGCAACTTTGTCGGCGGCATTCAAACCTTTGGCCTGGAGAACGAGGGTGTGGGCTATGCCCTGGATGAATACAACCAAGCCTTGCTCTCAGCGGATTTGGTGGCTGCTGTGGAAGCGGTGAAGCAAGACATCCTCGCCGGAACCCTCGAAGTACCTGAAGAGCGCTAGATTTTTGAGATTTTTGTTGCCGATTGATTGCGGATCCCTGGCGAAGCCTTGACTAAACAGAGGATCCATCAGAGGATGCTTTTGCTGAGGGCATTGGATCGCAACTTGGCCATCTGCACTTTGACCTCGTGGCAGTTGTTTGTTGCTCTTGTTTGTTGCTGTAACAACCTTAACCGCTAAGCGCTTGTAAGGGGCTTTCCACCTATGCTTGGCCAAGTATCCAAATCTGGTTGGGGGATCTGTTCAGCCTTGCTGCCTCTGTTGGCGGGGGTTGCCCTCGGCTGTGGGGGTGGCGGCGGCAGTTCTCCACCTCTTCCTCCGCCAGGTGGCGGGCCCATCATCCTGAGAGTGGATCCGGCCAGTGGCCCCTTTACCAAACTGGCAGACGCAGTTGCAGAGGCGCAGCGACTTCAGACTGCCACAGCCGGCCTGGAGGTGCTGATCGAGATTTTGGGGACGGGCAGGGAAACTTTGCAAAGCAACCTGGCCCTGGATGGCGGCGATGGCACCAACGGCGGTCGCATTCGCATCACCAGCTCCACCGCCTATGAGATCCTGACCGGGCTCTTTGACGTGATTGTAGCCAGCCAAACCAGCCTGCAGGGGGTAGATGTGGTGCTGGGGGGTGGACGGGTGCAGGTGAACAACGGCACTTTTCAGCCGCGCAAGGTCACCCTCAACGACCCTCGCTCCAACATCTTGGTCAACGGCAATGCTGCGGTTCTAGAGGGAGCCTTGAACCAATTGGCCGAGATTTTGTGCCAGCAATTTTTGGATCCCTGTGTGCAGATCTCTGGGAATGGCCGGGTCAGCCGTGTCTCGCCGATTGTCAGTAAAACGGGTGGGGTGGGCATAGGCACTGTGCCGGGCAGCAATCCCATCCTTGAAAACAACACAATTCTCCTGCAGGCTTTGGGGGCTTTGGCCGTTCGCTATGGTGACAACTCCGGCGGGATCTTCCGCAACAACCAAATCGAAGGGGATCCACCCACGGCTGGAGCCGGCTTGGTACTGCAGGCGCGGCAAGCAGGTACGAGTGGCACTACCGGGATTCAGCTGGATGGGGCAGGCTCAATTCCATCCATTCAATCCAACCGGATCGGCGTGGGCAGGATAGCCGGCAGTGTCGGCATTCGTATTTTGCAGGGAACCCAGGCCCGCACCATTTCCGGGAATACGTTCCTAGCTCGGGGCGAGGGCGTAGGAGTGGCAATTCAGGCGGCCCCCGGCACCCCAGATGCGGTAGTCGCAGCCTACCTGGCTGGCAATACTTTCCAAGGAAACTTTGCTCAGAGGGTCACTGGGGAACCTGCGCCCATCCCAGCTCCTGCACCGACGCCGACGGAAACGCCCACGCCAACACCGACGCCAACGCCAACACCAACGCCAACGCCAGCTCCTACCCCGACACCCCCGGTATTGGGCACCGGCCCCATTCAAGTTACCTTGAGTTGGAACACCATCGATGACCTTGACCTGTATGTTACGGATCCCACGCAGCAGACCGTGTTTTTTAACAACCGAATTGTCCCTTCTGGAGGACGGCTGGATGTGGATGCCAATGCCGACTGTGTTGCCGTAACCCAAAATGCTGTGGAGAATGTCTTTTGGGCTTCCACCCCGCCCTCAGGGCCATACTTCATCGAGGTGAGATTGTTCCGGCGCTGCTCCCAATCAACTGCTCCCATTCCCTTTACCGTAACGGTTCGCAAGAGCGGAAACGTCGCGCAGACTTTTAGCGGCTTGGCCACATCCTCTGGCTTGGCGGGTAGGTTTACGTTTTCCTTCCCCTGAAGTTAGCCAAGGCTGGCAGCCATCTGCCCTGCCCACGTATGGCCATTTTGGTTCAGACTAGGACACCACACCTATACTCATACTCAGATCTTTGATTGCAGATCGCAGGGTTCAGAAGACCTTATTTCTGCGCCCCAGGCATCTCCTTCCCACTGAGGACAGCTCCAACTTCGCGGCCTCGACGCTTTTTCTGGCCATCACCTTGCGGCAGCGGGCGATGCTGGAAGGCAGTCCCACAAGTTCAAACAGTCACATCCCCTGGGAAAGGGGCTAGGGGTGGCGGACAGCGGCGCGGAGCGCTTTGCGTCAGCATGAGTGCGGGAGTATGTCACGCTATTCCGCAGCAGCCTTGGCTGCTTTCGCTTCGGCTTCCTTAGCAGCTTTGGCCGCTCTCATTTCCGCCAGAATCTCCTCCGGTCGTTTGCCAGCCCGCTGGGATCCAGCAGGCAAGTCGTGGGGATCGATCACCCCTTTAGGCAGATAGGCAAACTCCCGCAGTGGGGTCACCATTGGGTCCTCAGTTACCTTGGAGGGCAAACGGCCCATCGCCACCTGATGGTAGTTGAGGTCGTGGCGGTCGTAGGCGGCCAGCTCATAATCCTCAGTTACCGAGAGGCAGTTGGTGGGGCAAAACTCCACACAATTGGCACAGAAAATGCACACCCCAAAATCAATGCTGTAGCTGTAAAGCTCTTTTTTCTTCAGCTCTGGGTTGTAGGCCCAATCCACCACTGGCAGGTCAATTGGGCAAACCCGAACGCAGATCTCGCAGGCAATACACTTATCAAACTCGAAGTGGATGCGTCCCCGAAAGCGCTCAGAGGGGATCAGCTTTTCGAAGGGGTATTGCACAGTTACTGGGCGCCGACCCATGTGGTCGAAAACCACCCCCATTCCCTGGCCAATGTATTTGGCAGCTCGGAAGGCATCGCCCACATATTCTTTGACACGCTTTAGAAAAGTCATGGTCTATGTTCTCCCTCTCTGGCCTCTTTACTTCTCATTCAACCCCCAAAAAAGGTGGGGAAGGCGAGCTTTAGGGCTGCCGTCAGCAGCAAGTTAACAAAGGATACGGGCAGCAAAAACTTCCACCCCAAGTCCAGCAGTTGGTCAATGCGCACCCGCGGCAAGGTCCAGCGCAGCAGGATGGCCAAGAAGATGAAGATAAAAGCTTTGACCATCGTCATGACAATGCCTAAGGCCGCCGCGCCGATCTGCAAGAAAGGGTTATCCAAGGGGATCCCGGCAAGTGCAGCAATCGTTTCCACCGGCACCACAAACGACCAGCCCCCCAAGTACAGCACTGCCGCAATCAGAGAAGCCAGCAGCAAGTTGGCGTAGGATCCCAGATAAAAGAGGGCAAACTTCATGCCGGAGTACTCCGTTTGGTAACCGGCTACCAGCTCTTCTTCTGCTTCCGGCAAGTCGAACGGGATCCGCTCCGTTTCCGCCAGAGCCGAGATCAGGAAAATGACAAAGCCAATGGGCTGCCGCCAGACGTTCCAGCTCAGAATGCCCAGGCCGCTCTGCTGCTCCACGATCCCCACCGTGTCCAGACCGTTGCTCATCAGCACCACGGCCAACACTGACAGGGCCAGCGGCAGTTCGTAGCTGATCGATTGAGCTGCCGCGCGTAGCCCACCCAGCAAGGAGTACTTGTTATTGGAACCGTAGCCCGACATCAACAAACCGATGGGTTGCACGCTGGAGGTGGCGATCAGGAAGAACACGCCAATGGCAATGTTGGAGATCAATAGGTTCTGGCCAAAGGGAACCACTAGATAACACAAGAAGACGGGCAGGAAAACCAATATCGGCCCCAGCGTAAACAAGACTGGGTCGGCCAAGATGGGCAGAACATCTTCTTTGGTCAGCAGCTTGATGCCATCGGCAATCGGGATCAGCACCCCCTGAGGGCCGGCCATGTTGGGGCCAATCCGCTGTTGGGCTGCTGCCGAGATTTTTCGCTCCAGCCAAGTCATGACCATCACCCCCAAGGTGGCGGCGATGATCAGCAGCAACATGGGCAGGGGCATCCAGAGGGCATGGGCTGCACCTGCTCCCAAGCCCAAGTTCTGTAGGGCAGTCTCGAAGCCAAGTTGTAGGTCGATACCAGCGTTTGTCATGGGGGTGAGTAGCTCCCTAGAGATGGCGGGTTGGGTAGGGTTTGGGATCCCTGTAGCTAGGTCTTGCCGTTGGGATCCGACTGGGGGGGGCGGTTACGGCGGCGTAGCTCCTGCTGGATGATGGCCTGAAGACGGGCATCGGATAGCTCCTCCGCGCGGCGGCGCCTTTCCTCTTGGTACTTAGCCCATTGCTTGGGGCCGATAACCGCAGCAATAGCAGACACAATCAACAGCGGCAGAACCAAGATCGCCCAGGCCATCGCCTTTGTCCTCGCTTTCCGTAAGTATCTTAGCGATTCCTAGCGATCCACCTCGCCCATGATGATGTCAATGCTGCCGAGGATGGCGATCATGTCGGCTACCTTCATGCCGCGAATGAGCTGAGGCAACACTTGCAAATTGACAAAGCCGGGGGGACGGATCTTCCAGCGCCACGGGCAGACGCTGTCGTCACCAACAATGTAAATGCCCAGCTCCCCCTTAGCGCTCTCCACCCGCACGTAGGCTTCCCCCTTGGGGATCTTGAAGTTGGCCGAAGGCTTTTTGCTGATGAACTGGTAGTCGCCTTTGTTCCACTCCGACTTCGGCCCCTCCAGCATCCGCTTGGCTTCCAGGTTTTCAAAGGGGCCTCCTGGCAAAGCCTTGACGGCTTGCTGCACGATCTTGCAGGACTCCCGCATCTCTTTCATGCGCACCCGATAGCGGGCCAGGCAATCCCCTTCGGGGTAAACGGCCACCTCCCAGTCGAAGTCGTCGTAGCATTCGTAGTGATCCACTTTGCGCAGATCCCAGTTGACGCCACAGGCCCGCAACATGGGACCCGACAGACCCCAGTTGATGGCGTCTTGCTTGGAGATGGCTCCCACCCCTTCCAGCCGCCGGCGGAAAATCGGGTTGTCGGTAACCAGCCGCTCGTATTCATCCACTTTGGGCAAGAAATACTCGCAAAAGTCTAGGCATTTTTCCGTCCAGCCGTAGGGCAAGTCCACCGCCACGCCGCCTACCCGGAAATAGTTGTTGTTGATCAGGCGCATGCCGGTGACGGCTTCAAACAAGTCTAGGATCCACTCCCGCTCCCGCATGGCGTAGAGGAAGGGGGTTTGGGCGCCCAAATCCGCCAAGAAGGGACCAAACCAAAGCAGGTGGTTGGTGATGCGGGTCAGCTCCAGCATGATCACCCGTAGGTAGCTGGCCCGTCTGGGCACGCTGATCCCGGCCAGTTTCTCAACGGCATTGACGGTGATGGCCTCGTTGAACATGCCGGCCCCGTAGTCCCAACGGGAGACGTAGGGCAGGTATTGCACCACCGTGCGGTTTTCGGCGATTTTTTCCATGCCGCGGTGCAAGTAGCCGATCACCGGTTCGCAATCGACGATGTTTTCGCCATCTAGGGTGACCAGCAAACGCAAAACCCCATGCATAGAGGGATGGTGCGGCCCAAAGTTGAGCAACATCCGGTCGGTACGGGTCTCGATCATGGGCATGGGCATAGCCGCCGCCTCCGCAACTGAAGAATGTTCATGGTCTGCAACATTTGCAGTATAGCGGTTTTCTTCTGCCTTCTCGGGATCCCATGCCATCAAGGATCCCAATCCTCGATATTGAAAGTCTCCAGGGGAACTCAACTAGAGTGAGAGAAAAAGGAGGAAGACCGATGGCTATATCCCGTTCACCCGCGAATGGCCCATCCCGGAGAGAGCAGCAACATCCGCAGTATGCCACCGACCGAGCTGCGCTCGATGAGCTGATGGTGCAGGCCCAGGAGAGGCCCCTCTCGGATTGGGTACTGGCGGAAGTTGCCCGTTTGCGCATCCGTTACCACGGTTTCCCCGGTGCCTGGGATCTGCAGCGGGATTTGGATCAGATCTTGGAACAGTGGGGCATGAGCGAAGAAGAGCTGTTCGCCCAGACCCGCCAGATCCATGCCCGCGGCCAGGTGTACGACCGCAGCTTTAGCACGCGAGACGACTGGGCCTAGTGGAGGGTTTGGGTCGGGATCCCTCACCCCCATCCCCTCTCCCTCTGGGAGAGGAGAGCCCGCCGCTACCTAAGAGACGTGAAGTTGCTCGGCAAAGACGGGATCCAAAGGCACATCTAGGGCGGCAATCACCTTGGTCCAGAAGTTCATGAAGCCAATCCAAGCCGATAGCTCCACCAGATCTTCATCTGACCAAATGGCTTTTAGCTGGGCAAAGAAGCTGTCGGTCACCACCATGCTGGGCACGGTCATCCGCTCAGCGTACTCGATGGCCAGCTTCTCCGCTTCGGTGTAGAGGGTGCTGGTGCGGGCCTGGGCCACCGCCGCAATTTTGGCCGGGGAGGCGCCGTACTTTTGCGCCTGCAGGGTGTGGTAGGGAAGGCAGTAGTGGCGGCAGCCGTTGATTTGGGCAATGCGGATGCTGACCAGCTCCTTCAGCTCTTCAGGCAAGTTGGGGTTTTGGGTGTGCAGCGCCCCGTAGAGGTTCATCACGGCTCGCATCAGTTGGGGCTTGTGGGCCATCACCTGCAGGGGGTTGAGGGCGGTGCCGTAGGTTTTCTCCAGGCTTTCGTAAACCTTTTGCAGTTGCTTATCGGCTTTCTCTGGGGTAACAGGAGGGATCCGCATGGACAGTCTGTAAAATTGCAGCATTCTCGACTTTAGCGCGTCTGGGGGATCCGCCCAAGCCTGAGGGGCGCTTCACAGTCTGGGGGAGGGATCCCTTCTCCGCCTGAAACCAGGCACCTGCCTCCCTTCTTACTTGTCAAGGGTCAAGGATTGCCCAAGGATTGCTCAACGGCTTCCACCTGCTGCTGGGTGGCGGTAGCCCCTTGGTTGAGGGTTTGCTGGATCTGTTCCCGAGATTGGTAAATCTGCAGCGGCCCACCTTGAGGGATCCCTTGCTGGGCAGCTTCTGGGCTGGCTTGCTCTGGTCTCGGCTCCGAACTCAGCGGGTTGCGATAGAGGCGGTTAACCAGCAAAAATCCCACCAGCACCACAGCAGTTGCCACCAAAAGCCGAACCATACTCGGATCCCTTGCAAGCTTCTGATTCTAGAATGCCCTCAAAGAGCATTAGGTGGTCAGATGTTGGGCAAAGTTGTGCAGGCTTCCCAGCCGGTACGGGTTGGCATTGGCGGCCCGGTGGGATCTGGAAAAACCGCTTTGGTGGAAAAGCTCTGCTTGGCGCTGCGGGACCACCTGTCTTTGGCGGTGGTGACCAACGATATCTATACCCGCGAGGATGCCGAGTTTTTGGTGCGGGCCAAGGCCCTGGAGGCAGAGCGGATCATTGGCGTAGAGACCGGCGGCTGCCCCCACACCGCCATTCGGGAAGATGCCTCCCTCAACCTAGACGCCATTCAGGAGCTGGAGCGCCGCTTTTGCCCCCTGGATCTCATCTTGGTGGAATCGGGGGGGGACAACTTGGCAGCTACCTTCAGCCCGGAGCTGGTGGACGCCTGCATTTACGTCATCGACGTGGCCGAAGGGGACAAGATCCCGCGCAAAGGCGGGCCGGGGATCACCCGCTCCGACCTGCTGGTGATCAACAAGATCGATCTGGCTCCCTATGTGGGGGCAGACTTGGGGGTGATGGAACGGGATGCCCGTCGCATGCGGGGAGACAGGCCCTTTGTCTTTACCAACCTGCGCACGGGTGAGGGGCTGGAGCAGGTTCTCAGTTGGCTGGAGCGGGAGGTGCTGTTTCGCCCCATCAAGGCCGACCCCCCCTCGGTGAGCCGCCTGTGAACTTCGGTAAGGCCATCTTGAAGGCAACCCGCCGAGGCGACCATACCCACATTTGGGAGTATTCTCAGGCTCCCTTGCAATGGCTGGGATCCCCTGGGGAGCCACCTGTGTACTACCTGCGCAACCCCAACGGCGGCTTGCTGGGTGGGGATCGCCACCGGATCGAGATCGGGCTGGGGCCAGGCTCGGCGCTGGAAATTCGCACCCAAGGGGCAATGCGGCTACATCCCGGCTTGATTCGGCAACAGGTCAAGGTCAAGCTGGCCCCCACCAGCCAGTTGATCTGGATCCCTCACCCGACCATTCCGGGGGCAGGGGCAGACTTTCGCCAGCAGGTGCAGATCGAACTGGATCCCACAGCCCGCCTGGCCTATGCCGAGATCTGGACTGCCGGACGGCTGGCCATGGACGAACGCTGGCAGTTTGAACATCTTGCCAACTGCTTGCAAGTTTGGGTCACTGCTGGGATCCCATCCTCCCCCGAGGGGAGAAAACTCTGGCTGCAGGAACACATAGACCTGCACTTTCCCCATCGGCAGGTCTCCGCCGCGTCAGTGCTGGGATCCCATCTCTGTTGGGGATCCCTGTACTTGCTGGGGGATTGGCCGGAACCCACTTGGCTGACCGTTCACATCAGCGGAACGGAGTCCCCATACTGGCTGGTCAAGTCTCCGGATCCCATCTGTAAGGGTTGGATTCTGCGCCAGGTGGGGCCACAGGCAGAGGCCATTTGGCGGCATTTTGGCCAGGTTGCACTACAGCTTGCTCAAGCCAAGGGTGGCTCACCCCAGGGGTGGTAGACTAAGGCTGACTCAAACCAACTGGTTGACCCAAGGCCGGGACGGAGTCCTTTGAACGCTGCTCAACGGATTCTCAGACGCTCTGTCCTCAGGGGGCGAAGTCGCTGGCTGCTCCTCTACGAGAAGGGGATGGCCCTGCTGGCCCTGAGCAACCTGTGCTTGGTGCTCTTCGACATGAGCTATGTGCCTGGGCGAGATTTTTGGCTCCAGGGTCGGGTGCAAATTTTTGGCGCCTTTGGTCCTCCCATTCCGCTGCCGATTCTTTCCGAAGAAACCAGCCGTTCCCCGGTGACCGACCTATACGATCCCATCAAAGGTATCGAGCCCAACCCCGAAACCCAGCGCTACTTGGCCTTGGTGGATGAGCTGCGCCAGGTTACCCTGCGGTTTGGCGTGGAGTCGGAAGCGGCAGCACCAATCCTGGCCCGCTTGCGGGAGCTCAGCGACGAGATGATTGAGACCAATCCCTTTCAGGGCGCCAACAAAACTGGCCAGTTTGTGCGTATCCTCAATTTGATGCGGGAGCACATCCCAGAAGCCGACTCTGCCAGAGCCGCCTTTGCCCGCTTTTGGACTGCTGAGTACTTGGCCAGCGCCGATCCCGCAGATGGAATCGAATTTTTCCAGACCCGGCTGCGCCCCCTCTTCGAGACCAACTATTTCCGCCCCATTGGTGAGAGCGGTAACCCTGTTGACTTTTTCCCGGTGCTGGATTTTCCCTTCGTGCTTCTGTTTGGGCTGGAATTTTTGCTGCGCACGGTGGCCATCAGCCGCCGCTACACCGGCGTCAATTGGCTGGATGCCATGCTCTGGCGTTGGTACGATGTGCTGTTGCTGCTGCCCTTTTGGCGCTGGCTGCGGGTGATCCCCGTCACCATCCGGCTGGGACAAGCGCAGTTGCTGGATCTGGAGCGGGTACGCGCCCAGGTGAGCCAGGGCTTTGTTACCAACTTCGCCGAGGATCTGACGGAAGTCATTGTTGTGCGGGTGATTAACTAAATCCAGGTATCCATTCAGCGGGGATCCCTGCCCCTGCTGCCGGCAGCGCGTACCCAGCGCGACTACATTGATATCAACAACACCAACGAGCTGGAGGCGATTGCCAACCTGGTTTTTCGCATTGTTCTCTACCGCGTTTTGCCCCAGGTGCAACCGGAATTGCAACAACTGCTCCGCTACAACCTGGATGGCCTGCTCAAGCAGTTGCCTGCCATGCAAACTCTAGAACAGCTTCCCGGCCTGGGATCCCTGCCTGGCCAACTGACGGAGCGCCTGGCCAACGAGCTGACCACCACCACCTACAAAACCCTGACGGGCAGTTTCGAGGATCCCGTCGGCTCCAAGCTGGCAGCGCAACTGATGCAGCGGTTTGGTGAGGTCTTGGCACGGGAACTCAGCCAGGAGCATGCTTTGGAGGAAATTCGCTCTCTCCTGCAAGACTTGCTGGAAGAGATCAAAATTAACTACGTCGAGCGGCTATCCCACGAGGATCTGGAGGAGGTGATGGAGCAAACCCGCCAGCTTCGGCAAAAGGCCCAGCAACTGGAGAAAGACCGCCGCCGATAGAGTTCGGGGGATTGGTTGACGAGGTTTCGCCAGTTCAGTAGGATAATGGTTCCAAGTCGGGCGAGTGGCGAAACTGGTAGACGCACCGCACTCAAAATGCGGCGGGAAACCGTGTCGGTTCGAATCCGACCTTGCCCATGATTTTTAGTCTGCTGTGACGAGCTGTAAGGCTCGCTGCTTTCTGGGTTTGGTAGGTTGATCCGTCTTGCCTCTTCTCACAGGGGTTTGGTGATAGAACCAGCCAAGCCCTTCTGGAGCAGGGTGCCAGCGGGACGGAGTCCTTAGATAGGGCAGCCAGAATCGGGCTCATCCTGCATCCTAGAGATGAAGCTCTAGCCGCTAAACTGGGGAATCATGGATGCAACTTTGGAATCTTTCTTTGCCTCTGCCACCCAAATTGGGCTAGGTCTAGCAGGCTTGCTGGCTGTGCTCACCCTGCTGGCCTGGATCCGCAATTGGCCCTTGAAGTTTGCGCTGGTGGGCTACACGGCGTTTGCGCTGGTTTTAACAGCGGGATGTTTTGCCCTCAGCTTGGGGCCGATCTTTCGCTCCCGCATTCCCGGTGCTGCCCCTTACACCACCGTCTATGACCAAGGGGCGGATCGAGCGGTTATTGCTGTCAGCCCGGATATCACCCCAGAGCAACTGATCCTCACCCTGAAGCAGGCGGCCAGCGATTTGGGATCCCCGGGCCGCTTCTCCACCGGTTCGCCGGTGTTCACCTTGCGGGCCCGCACCGTCATCCATCCCGAGCCGGGAGTTTCCGAGCCGTTGCTCTTGGGCACGCTGCAACAGCCGTTGGGAAAGCGCCTGCGCACCCCAGAAGAACAACAGCAGCAGCAGATCCATCTAGAGGAAGAGGCCTTTGCCCGGCTGCGGAAGTTGGCCCAGGGTCAGGCTTCTGCCGCCTTGTCTGCAGAGGGAGCGGAAGAGCCAACCACCGGGATCCCACTTGCCCAGTCTTGAGCGCTGAGCCAGCGGCGCAGATCCTGTCCCACCCGGTCGGGGATCTCCCAGGGAAAGAGATGAGCCACGTTGGGATAGACAATGCAGGTGCAGTGGGGCAGGGCGCGGGCTGTGGCCAGGCTGCTGTTGGCGGTGATGTGGCGATCCCGCTCGCCGGCCATAAGCAGTACCGGGATGCGAATTCGGTGCAGATCTCCCTCGCGGTTGTAGCCCCGTTGCAAAGCGGCGCGCAGAGCTTGGCGAGCCTGGGGGGAGGTGTGCAGATAGGCGGGCAAGGCCATGTGCGCCAAATACCGATAGGCCGTTGGGGTCTGTTGCTGCATCAGGTAGCGGTAAAGGGAGCGACGGCCAAAGGTCTCGATGTTCCATTCCCAGCCGGGCCAAAGCCAGTTGAGCAGCGAGGCAACGCCGGTGTTGATCTGATCCCAAAAATCGGTGGGGGGATGGTTGCTGCGGGGGCAGGCGGCACTGGCCACCAAAACCAAGCCTTTTACCCGCTCCGGCAGACGCAAAGCCAACTCCAGGGCCAGGATCCCGCCCAAAGACCAGCCCAGAACCAGACACTCCTGCCAGCCCAGGCGATCCAGCAGCCGCTCCAAGTCCTCTAGGTGATCCTGCATCTCAAAGGGATCCGTCACCTGGGAATGCCCGTAGCCACGCAGATCTGGCGCCACACAGGGGTGCATTCCCGCCACTGCCTCTGCAAATACCGCCATGCAGTCGGCATTGCCCGGATGGCCGTGGAGCATCAAGATTGGGAGGGAGGGGATCCCTTTTCCCCAAGTACGGTAGTGGAGCTGCAGGCCCATCGCGTCAGCAGTGCAGTTCCCGACTGCTGTAGGCATAACACTCTGGATAGCATCTAGACAGCAGGGTTAGGCGCTGGCCGCCTTCTTCGGAGTGGGCTGGAGCTTTACCCCGTTGGGAATGCAAATTAAGTTTTGATCCAGCACCTGCACAAACCCTTTCGAACGCAGGGATCCCAGAAGACGAGTCACCGTCACGCGGGTGGCCCCAATGGCATCCCCAATCTGGGCATGGGTAAGGGGCCAGGGGAGATACATCCCTTGTTCACAGGGCTGTCCATACTCTTCGATCAACAGGCTCAAGAAGCCCTTGAGGCGATCGATGGCGCGCCGTTGGCCCAGATTTCCCAACCACAGCAGCTTCCGTTGCAGTTGCTGGCGGAAGTTTTCCTGAATCTTCTGGTGCAGATAGGGCCACTGCTCCAGATCCTGCCAGTAAAACCACATCACCGTGGTGCGATCGGCGTGGGTGCAGGCTTTCAACTCAAAGCGCTCTGGGTTGCTCAGCTCAAAAGGAAATCCAGCCGTGATGAACCCAACAAAGACCTCCCGCCGCTCTGGAGTTTGGCTGACCAGGCGCACCACTCCCTCTTGGGTGATGTACACCAATCCCGGACGAGTGGGAATGCGCACGTCTTTGGGAAAGGTGCGACAGCGGTAGTGCTCCTCGGCCCACTGGCAAAGCTCACGCCATTCCTGAGCCTCTGTTGCCGATGTGATGGAAACAAGTGACATGAGATCAACTTCCTGTCGCTCGAGCGACCTGATGGGTTTTACAGACTTTCCAGCTTTACCCGGCTGTAGGCTATGCAACGCTTCCGCGTTCGCGCCGGCGGTGCGGAGCACCTACACGTCAACGGGACGGAGTCTTAGGAAGATGGGGATGGAGAAACAGCAAGATACACACAAGAAGGCAAATACAAAGAGGAAGGAAACCGCAGGGTTTACTTTACCTTAGCTTCATAATGGCACTTGACCTCATAGGGTGACATTGTGTTCCTACTGATATTGTTCAAAAGGCTACGTCCAATAATAACCCCAAGAAGCCGTAAATTTTCAGATTCTGCCGCTGAACTCGGCTACCTGGGGGATCAGCGCAGATCATTGGGTCAGACTGGTGTATGTCTAAGGGCGGGTGTGGGGTGGCTGGGATGAATATTCTCATCAGCAACGACGATGGCATCCAGGCGGCAGGGGTGCGGTGTTTGGCGGCAGCGCTGGCCCAGCTGGGGGGGCACCAGGTAACGGTGGTCTGTCCGGATCGGGAGCGCTCGGCCACCGGCCACGCCCTGACGTTGCACAAGCCGCTGCGGGTGGATCCGGTGCGGGAGGGATTTCCTCCAGAAGTGCAGGCCTGGGCCTGTTCGGGCACCCCTTCCGACTGTGTCAAGTTAGGTCTGGACGGGCTATTGGATCATCCTCCCGATTGGGTGATTTCCGGCATCAATCAGGGAGCCAATCTGGGCACGGATGTGCTCTACTCCGGCACCGTCTCGGCGGCAATGGAAGGGCTATTGGAAGGGATCCCTAGCCTGGCAGTAAGCTTGGCCAGTTTTACCCATCAGGATTTTCAACCAGCGGCCCAGGTGGTGCTGAAGCTACTGGAGAAACTGAGCCTGAAACCCCTGGGGGAGCCGATGCTGTTGAACATCAACGTGCCCCCCCTAGCGCTGGCTGAAATACGCGGCATGGTCTTGGCCCGCCTGGCCTGGCGCAAGTACACAGATCTCTACGAGAAACGGGTGGATCCGCGCGGCAAGGCCTACTACTGGCTAGCTGGAGAGGTGGTGGAAGAGGAGGTGGATCCCTGTTCGGACGTGCGGGCGGTTGCCGAGGGCTATGTGTCGATTACGCCCCTGCAGCCGGATCTAACGGCCTACGCGGCCTTCGATAGCCTACAGCGCTGGGGCCTCTCAGCTTTTGGCTCATGAATTTTAAGCCGGTGAGCTGGGGTCAGCGCCGAACAATGTCATCCCCTCCAAATTTTGGGTCGAACTCGGCGGGAAAGCGGGTGTTGGCACTGTAGATTGCCCCTTCCAGAAAAGCGCTCTTTAGGTTGTCCATCGACAGATTGGCCCCTCGCAAATCCGCCCCCGTTAGATCCGCCCCACTTAGGTCGGCGCCACGCAAATTGGCCCCACTCAGGTTGGCCTCGCCCATCATAGAGGAGACTGCGTAGAAACTCCCGTCAGCGCCAGCAATCGTTTCGCCACCCCTTCGGCAACCGGCATGACCGACAGTCGCGTGCCCCGCCGCACCACCTCCAGCTCCTCCGGGGTGAAGGTGGCCCGCAATTTGGCCAAAGGGATCAATCGCCCAAAGGCTGAGACAAACCGCACTCGCACCGTATGCCAGCGGGGATCCTCGCGGGTAGATTTGGGATCATAGTAGGGGCTGGCAGGGTCAAATTGGCTGGGATCCACCACCTGGGTTTCTAGGATTGCCATCAGGCCAGCAATACCAGGGGGGTTGGCGTTGGAGTGGTAGAAAAAGGCGCGATCCCCAGGCTGCATTGCCTTCAGATAGTTGCGGGCTTGGTAGTTGCGCACGCCATCCCAAAGGGTTTGGCCCTCCCGCTGCAAATCCCAGATGCTATAGATGCTGGGCTCAGATTTCATCAGCCAATAGTTCATGGGGCACTAGGCTCTGGGAGCAGATAAGGGGGAACAACGGGCAACAAACTCGACAAAGTTGCGCAGCATCTTCAAGCCGTAGGGGCCGGACTTTTCTGGGTGAAACTGGGTAGCAAACAAAGCGCCGCGGGCAATGGCGGCTACACAGGTTTGGCTCCCGTGTTGGGTCGTGGCAGCCACCCAGGCTGGATCGCTGGGCACACCGTGATAGGAATGGACAAAATAGGCCCAGGTTTGATCGGGGATCCCTGCCCAAAGAGGCGATTGGGGTTGGGTAAGGTGCAACTGGTTCCAGCCCATGTGGGGGATACGCAAGCCCGGCTCCGGTCGAAAGCGCTGCACCCGTCCAGGCACAATGCTCAGCCCTGGCTCTGTTCCCTCTTCGCTGCTCTCAAACAAAACCTGCAAACCAATGCAAATGCCCAAGAAGGGCTGCTGCCGCTGCACCGCCTCCCGGATGGGATCCACAAAGCCTCGCTCTCGCAACTGCTGCATGGCTGGGTCAAAGGCCCCATCGCCGGGCAGGACAATGCCGTCAAAAGCCGCTAGTCCAGTTGGCTCTGTTACTAGCTGCACCTCAGCTCCGGCCCGCTCCAGCCCTTTGCAAGCCGAATGCAGATTTCCCGCCTCATAGTCGATCACCGCTAGGCGTACAGTCCCCATGGGATCCCTTCTCGTGAGGAGTTTAGGAGTCTATCAGTATAGTGGTTCTAACCCGTTTGAGCTGACTCATGGCTGTGGCAATTGCTTCGCACGATCCCACTCCGACCGGTACTGCTCCGCAACCCTGTCGCGACCAGGTTGATTGGCCTGAGGCGGCTTACCTGCACATCCCTTTTTGTCGGCAGCGCTGCCACTACTGTGATTTTGCCACCGGCTTGGGCACCCGCAAGTTGATGGAAACCTACGTGCAGATGCTCTGCCGGGAGATCGGCGGCGCCTACCGCTACCGCCATCTGGCCGGGGATCCCAGACCGTTGACCAGCATTTTTTTCGGGGGTGGCACCCCTTCTCTGCTGACGGTGGAGCAACTGGGGCGGATTTTGAACGAGCTGAAAGAGAGGATCCCGTTTCATCCTGACTGTGAGATTTCCCTAGAGGCCAATCCCGGCACCCTGACCCGAGATCAGTTGGCGGGCTACCGGGAGCTGGGGGTCAACCGCATCAGCCTAGGGGTACAGGCATTTCAGCCAGAGCTGCTGGCCGCTTGTGGTCGCCTGCATGGAGTGGAGGAAGTTTACGAAGCCGTGGCCGACTTGCAGGCGGCGGGCTTTGAGAATTTCAACCTGGATTTGATCTTTGGGCTGCCCTACCAGACTTTGGAACACTGGCAGCAGTCTCTACGAGCTGTTCTTGAGATTAACCCCACCCATGTCTCCGTCTATGATCTGACGATTGAACCGGGAACCCGCTTTGGTCGGATGTACCGACCGGGAGCAGCACCTTTGCCCAGCGAGGAAACCACAGTTGCCATGTACCTAATGGCGCGGGAGCTGCTCACCGAAGCGGGCTACATCCACTACGAAATCTCCAATTTTGCCCGCCCCGGCTACGCCTGTCGCCACAACCGAGTGTACTGGAAAAATCGCCCTTACTTTGGCTTTGGCATGGGATCCGTCGGCTACGAGGGGGGACGGCGCATTCAGCAGCCCAAAACCCTTTACCACTACTTCGAGCAGGTGAAAGTCGGAGTCCACCCTCTCCCTCCTGAAGCATCCCCAGAGGAAGTTTGGATGGATACTTTGATGTTGGGGTTGCGTCTAAAGGAAGGTCTGGATTTGTGCCATTTACAAGAGCGTTTTGGCCACACAAAGGTCGAGCAAGCTTTGGAGAGGCTGGATCCCTATTTTGAGAAGGGATGGGCCAGTTGCGAGGCGGGCCGGCTACGGCTGATTCCGCCCGATGGCTGGCTATTTTCCAATGAGATTCTCAGAGACTTGCTGGCTTGATTCCGACGGTTACTTTCACAAGATTTCTCACCAGAGTCCCCTATCCCAATTGGCCGAAAACTCAAGCTTTGAGGAGCGTAGGCCATCACTATTTCCAGCAGCCATTAAACCCAACATTTCACAGATCCTGAGATCTCTAATCTTGCAAGAGGGGTTGAGGGGAAAGATACGGAAGCCCAGAGGATCCCTATCGATAGTTGACAAATTGCAGCGCCACCGGGTAGTCCTGCTGCCTAAGCATTTGAATGACCGCCTGTAGCTCGTCTTTATCCTTGCCGGAAACGCGCACCAGATCCCCTTGAATGGCGGGCTGCACCTTCTTAAAGTTGTCGCGGATTTGCTTGGCGATCTGTTTGGCCAGCGTGGCATCAATGCCCTTTTTCAGGTGAACCACCTGGCGCACTCGGTTGCCGCCGGCGCTCTCTGGGGGTTGGAAGTCGAAGATCTTCAGGGATAGACCCCGCTTGGCCGCTTTGGTAAGAAGCAGATCCCGAATGGAGTTGAGGGCCATGTCGTTGGCGGTGGTGATGGTCAGGGATCCCTCCTCCAGCTCAATTTCCGTCTGAGTATCCTTGAGGTCGTAGCGCTGTTTGATCTCCCGTCGGGCTTGATCCACAGCGTTCACCAGTTCCTGCCGATCGAAATCACTGACGATATCAAATGAGTAGGTAGAGGCCATAAACCTTATCTTCGCTATCGTTCAGTATCTTAAGCCCTCAGCCAAGCAGGGATCCCTAACTCTCGGAGAAGCTACAACAGGTAGAGGGATCCCAGTCCAGATTTACGGAGAAGCAGGATGGCCGATGTTGTTTTAATTACAGGCGCTTCTGAAGGCATCGGCAGAGCTACTGCCTTTACCTTTGCCCGTGGGGGTTACCGATTGGCGCTGGCTGCCCGCACTGCCGAAACCCTGAAGCAAACGGCCATCGACCTAGAGCAAAGCCTCAACGCCGAGGTCTTGGCCGTTCCCACCGATGTCACGCAGCCAGAACAGGTGCAAAACCTGGTGGAGAGAACCCTAGAACGCTATGGCCGCATCGATTGCCTGATCAACAACGCCGGCATCTGCATGAGTGGCCCTTTTTTGCAAACCACCCCGGAGCACTGGCAGGCTTTGATGGCGGTCAACTTTTGGGGCTACCTCCACACCATCCGAGCCGTGCTCCCCGACATGTTGAAGCGCAAAAAAGGCCAGATCATCAACGTGGGATCCATTGGCGGCAAAATGCCCCTGCCCCAGATGAGCGCCTATTGTGCCAGCAAGTACGCGGTCAGTGGGCTGACAGAAGCGCTGCGTCTGGAACTGCAACCCCAAGGGATCCAGGTGATCGGCGTCCATCCGGGCATCGTCAGCAGCAATTTCCTCAAGCGAGCCATTTTTCTGGATGAGGTGGGGCCAGAGTCCTCTCCCGATGGCCACTCCCAAACCTCAGGTGGCAAAGCCCGTGAGCAAATGCAACAGGCGCTGGAGAGTTTTTGGGTCAGCCAGCCGGAAGAAGTTGCCGAAGCCATTTGGGATGCCGCTCGCCAGTCCAAGTCAGAGGTGGTGGTGGGCATGGCCCAATGGGCGGTAGGAGCTTACACCCTCTTCCCCGGATGGGTCGGCTCACTGCTCCAGAATGTTCCTCGCTAGGTCAGGTTCTTGGGTGCTGGATAATAAGCGGTTTTGCAGACCCAGCAACAGCAGGAAGAGGGCTAAACTTGGGTATAGTTTGAGGTACCGTTAAACACTGGTATTGGCAGCGGAAGTATGGTTGAATCTGTGCCTTCTCCTTCCGGTACCCACCAGCACATCTTGATCGTGGAAGACCGAGATGGCCGCCGTACCCAGGTGCTGGGATCCGCCAAATACTTCATCGGTCGGGACTTGGCGAACGACATCTGTCTCAACTCTCAGTATGCCTCCCGCTACCACGCCATGCTGCTGCGGATTCCCGCCGAGCGAGAGGGAGAATATTGCTACCGCATTTTGGATGGGGATTTGGAGGGTCGGCCCAGCACCAATGGCTTGTTGATCAACGGCCAGAAATTGACCACCCACCAGCTCAAGTCGGGGGATGTGATCACCTTTGGCCCCGATGCCAAAGCCACCTACAAAATTGTTAAGGCTCCCTAGGCCCAGATCTCTGCAGAGCGTGCAATCGCCCCCCAATCAACAGCAGCAAAGCCAGCACCAAGGCCATCTCCGACAGCAAGGTCGCTAGGGCCGCCCCCTGCCAACCCCACCTTGGGATCCAAACCGCATTCAAAAGCCCATTCAGCCCCAGAGCCATCAGTTGCAGACGGCTGCGGGGCTTTTGCAACCCTGCCCCGGTGAGCAGGTGAGACAGCAAAAGGTGGATCCCCTCTAGCAAAATGACCGGGCTGAGCCAACGCAGGATGAGGGCCGTTTCCCGGTAAGCCGATCCCAGCACCCAGGGGATCCCGTAGGATCCCAGCGCCAGCCCCAGGGCGGCCAAACTGCCGTAGCCCACCACCCAAGGGGAAAGGTGACAGGCGTAGCGCCAGCCTTGTGGGAGTCCTTTTTGGCCTTGGCGGCACAGCTCGGCAAAATGGCTGGTGAGCAGAGCAATCATCGGCGTTTGCGAGAAGTTGATCACCCGATAGGCAGCGCTGTAAAGACCCCCCGCTGCTGCTGAGGCCAAACGGGGCAAGAGCAGCTTATCCAAATCGGTGAAGGTTTTCACCGCGGCCAGCCCCACCGCAAAGTCCCAGCCCGCTGTCAGCCGTTCCCGCAGATCTCTCCAGCTCAGGGCCAAGGGGAGAGAAGGCTCGCTCCACCGTCCCATCCCCCTCGCGATCAGCAGCAGCACGACCAACACCATCAGGCCGTACAGAACAGCCCATTGCACCAGGGATCCCCAGCCCAAGGCCACCGCCAACAACACTGCCCCCAATCGCCCCAGCGCCATGCCCGTGTCGATGAGGGCTACCCCAGCAGCCTGCTCTCTCCCGATCAGGATCCCCCTGTACACCTCTGGCACCGCGATGAACAGCAGATCGCTCAAAAGCAATACCCCCACCACCGCTGCTGGCGTCCCGGCCAGCCAAACGCTCAAGAGGGGCCACAACACCAGCGCCATCCCCCCACAGCCCAATCCCGCCAACCATAAGCTGGGGCCAATCCCCTGGGTGCAAGTCGGGGATCCCTGCCGGCTGAGGCGCTGGATCAGCAGTTCCGATTGGCCCAAATAGCCAAACGGGGCGGCCAGGTTGCTGCAGGCCAAGATGGCAGAGAAAACCCCGAAGGCTTCCGGCCCCAACAGACGGGCCAATAGGATGAAATAGGCCCCGGACAACCCCAGGCGCAGGCCATTGCCCACCATCAGCCAGGCAGCCTGGCGCAGCCGTTGTTGTTCTGCTCTATCCACGCTGCCACTCCTGGACGAGGCTTGCCGCAGCCAGGGATACTGGATGGATGCTGAGACTGCCTGCCCGAGAGCGGGCATCTCCTCTCGATTTTGGGTGTATCGGTTGCAATTCTTCTGGCAATTTCATGGCCAAACTCTACCCCGTCAGCAACGCCGCGCGAAGCCCCCACATCTTGGCAGGACGGGATCCGCAAGCCCTGTTCTCCCCCCATTCCAGACCGCCTGCCCCCCGCCGGGTACTTCCCCCACCCCTGCCGGACGGCGGTAGCCCTCGCTGGCTGGGATCCGCATCGGCCAAAACGGTGGGGCAGGGCTATCGGGCCGTTGTCTTGCTCTTGCTGACCAGTCTGCTGCTGTTTGGAGGGCTGGGATCCCGTCTGGCCTACCTGCAGCTAGCGCGCACCCAGTATTACCGCCAGCTGGCCGATACCAACCGCATTCGCCTGTTGCCCCAGCCGCCAGAACGCGGACGCATTGTGGATCGCAACGGCGTATTGCTGGCGAGCAGCCGATTGTCCCACTCGGTCTTCCTCTGGCCTCTGGTGCAGTCGCGGCAGCGCTGGCAGGAGATGATCCCCAAGTTGGCAGAATACTTGAACATGGCCCCCGAGGAGATCGCCCAGAAACTGGAACAGGCCGGATATCGTTCCCCGTTTCCCCTGCGCATCCTGCGCAACGCCAGCCCCCAGGTGGTCATTCAACTGGAGGAGATGAGCCGCGAGCTGCCGGGAGTGATGGTGGAGGCCGAGACGGCGCGGTTTTATCCCCATGGCGACTTGGCTGCTCACCTGCTGGGCTACACCGGCGAGATCTCGCAGGAACAACTGCGGGCGGATCCCAGCTATCGCCTGGGGGATATTGTCGGCCTGATGGGAGTGGAGGAATTGTTTGAGAGCCATCTGCGCGGCCAATGGGGCGGGCGACAGGTGGAGGTGGACGCCATGGGAGAGGTGCTGCGGGTGCTGGGGGAACAAGCGCCCCAACCGGGCAACACCCTGCAGCTCACTTTGGATGTGCGGCTGCAGCAGGCGGCAGAGCGAGCCCTCGGCCAGCAAAAAGGAGCGGTGATCGCCATGGATCCCAGCGATGGCTCGATCCTGGCCATGGCCAGCTATCCCACCTTTGATCCCAACCTCTTTTCCAGCCGCATCACCCAAGCCCAGTGGGAGAGCCTGCAGCAGCAGGATTTTCCCTTCCTCAACCGCGGCCTGCGGCCCTATCCCCCCGCCAGCACCTACAAAATCATCACCACCGCTGCCGGGATTGAGTCGGGAGCCTTTCCCCCGAATACGGTGCTGCAGACCGGCCCCTACATCCAGGTGGGAGGGTGGCGCTTTTGGGACTGGAACCGGGCCGGCTTCGGGCGGCTGAACTACCGGCAGGCGATGGCCTACAGCAGCGACACCTTTTTCTACCAAATCGCCCTCGGCACCAAGGCTGCCCCTTTGCAAGAATGGTCGCGCCGCTTTGGGTTGGGACAACTGACCGGGATTGGCCTCAAAGGGGAAGCCGCGGGTCTGGTGCCGGATGCTGAGTGGAAGCAGCGCCACTGGCGCGAGCCCTGGTATGTGGGCGACACGGTCAACATGTCCATCGGCCAGGGATTTATTACCGCTACGCCGCTGCAAATGGCGGTGGTAACGGCGGCAGTGGCCAATGGGGGCTGGCGGGTGCGCCCCTTGCTCTCGCACCAGGTGATCCCGGAAAGCCCTGTGCCGCTGCGCCAAAAGGTAGGTCTTTCCCCTGCCACCCTGGAGATCCTGCAGCAGGGGCTGCGAGATGTCGTGGTTTACGGCACTGGCGGCAACGCCAACCTGGGGCCAGGATTTCCCCCAACGGCTGGTAAAACCGGCACCGCAGAGGATCCGCCGCGGCGATCCCACGCTTGGTATGTTGGCTATGCTCCCTACGACCGGCCCGAATTGGTGGTCGTGGTCTTTCTGGAAAACAGCGGCGGTGGGGGTGGATCACGGGCCGCTCCCATCTTTCGAGAGGTGATGCGGGCCTACTTCCGACCCGAGTCGTGAGCCCTAGCTTTCTGTCGGATCCGAGCCAACTGGGTATATGCAGTCTCTTGTCTCCCAGAAAATTGCGTTAAGATCCCCTAAAACCCCTTGCCCAGCAGGCTTCTGCCCTAACTTAGCTGTAGAATATGTCAGTGATTTGGAGCTCAACTGCCACAATCCTGCCATTCGCGCCAGTGGCGCCTTGGCGCATTGCAGGGCAAGCCCCGCTCCCACACACTGAGAACACTCTGGGCCGTGGCCGCTCTGCAACGCCTGAGCGAATCCGCGATCCAGGGAACGCTCTAACTTTATTGCCTAACTCAAAAGGAGATCAGGATGAACAAGGCAGAACTTGTTGATGCCGTCGCTCATCGCGCCAATGTAACTAAAAAAGAAGCGGAGGCTGTCATTTCCGCCGCACTGGAGATCATTGTCGAAGAGGTCGCATCCCGCGATGAAAACGGTGAACCCAAGGGGAAGGTGACCCTGGTGGGCTTCGGCTCCTTTGAGGCTCGCAAGCGCAAAGAGCGGGAAGGTCGCAACCCGAAAACCAACCAAAAAATGGTGATCCCAGAGAGCATCGTCCCCACTTTTAGGGTGGGCAAGTCATTCCGCGAAGCAGTAGCAGGGGGGAAATCTTAATTTTGCCGGGTTGGGACTCGGCTGCTGGGTAGGGCGTGGAGCAGCCTCGACATGGTGGCAATTGGGCTTGGGGAGCAGCAATCGCTGGCTGCTCTCCCCAGGAGATTCTGGATTTTTCGGCCAGCTTGAATCCGCTGGGCCCACCGGAATCGGTCTTGCAAGCTCTGACTCAGGCGCTGTCTGCAGCAGACCCGGTTGTAATCAGCCGCTACCCGGATCCCGACTATCGGGACTTGCGCATCTGTTTGGCCAACCATTGGGCCGTCGATCCTGAGTGGATCTTTGTGGGCAATGGGGCAGCGGAGTTGCTCACCTGGGCAGCCCGGGATGCGCAAGGGCGGGAGGTATGGCTGCCCCAGCCTGCTTTTGGGGATTATGCGCGGGCTCTGCGGGCAGCAGGGGTAACCATCAAGCCGCTGCCTTTTTTCCCCGGCCAGGGATCCGCCGGTTTTACCCTTCTGCAGGAACCCCTTCCGGTGGCAGGCAAGGGAAACCGGGTGCTCTGGCTGAACAACCCTCATAACCCGACGGGCTGGCTGATCCCGCAGCAAGATATCCTGCCTCTCCTGCCCCAGTTCGACCGGGTGGTGGTGGACGAGGCTTTTATGGACTTTTTGCCGGGGGAGCCCACCCTGAGCTTAAACTCCAGCCCGTCGGCAATGCCCCGCAGCCAAACCTTGATCCCCCACCTGGCGGCTCACCCCAACACCATCGTCATCCGTTCCCTCACCAAGTTCTTCACACTGCCCGGCTTGCGCATTGGCTTTGCGGTGGGGCACCCGGATCACTGGCAGCGCTGGCGACAGTGGCGGGATCCCTGGAGCGTCAACGGATTGGCGGGAGTGGCAGTGGCGGCAGCTTTGGCCGATGAGGACTTCCGCCGGCGCACCTTGGCCTGGCTACCCGTGGCCCGAGAGCATTTGTTCAGGGGTTTGCAAGCACTGCCCGGCTGGGATCCCTGGCCTGGTCAAGCCAACTTCGTGTTGGTGCGCTGCCCTGGCTCTGCCGTCCAGATTCAGGAAAAGCTGTTGCGGCAGCACCGGATTCTGGTGCGGGATTGCCTGAGTTTTCCCGAGCTGGGAGATCGCTACCTGCGCATTGGCCTGCGCACCTTGGCGGAGCAGGAGCAGTTGTTATCGGCCTGCCGGGAGATCCTGGAGAATAGCTAGGGATTTTTCTGCGGGAGAAATTCTCATGCCCGAAGCTACCGCCTTTTGGCCGGAATGCAACGCCCCTATCGTGCGGGGGGTGGCCCATTACAGCGATCTGGAGTTGCTGCGGGCCTTTCAACGGCAGCCGGAGGTGGCCCGCTACTTCATCAGCCTGTTTTGCCGCTACTGCCAGTGGGTGGACGGGATCCTTGCCGAACATCTGCCGCCCGAGCAGTGGGCTGCCTATCGAGAGCAGGTTTGGTTGCGGCTTTACCCGCGCCTACAGCGCCTAGATGTCCACAGCCTTGTGGAAGAAGCGGCTGGCGAAGGGGATCCTGTGCTGCGACCCTGGCTGGCGGAGCAAACCCGTGAGCTGATCCAATCCTTGGATGGGATCCCCACCCGCCCTCAAGCTTCTTGCAGTCTCGACTCCACCAGAGGCGGGGCGAAGTCCTCTCTTTCACCGGCACTGGCCTGTTATTTGACTGCTGGTTTGGATACCTTGCCGGGGGATCTGCGCTTCATTCTGCTGCTGCGGGATCGCTTTGGCTGGCCACCGGTTCGCATTGCCGACCAACTCAAGGCTGACGGATATTACCTCGCCCCAGAAGACGTGGATGCCATCGTTGCCTCTGCCCGCCAGATCTTGCTTCAGAACCTACCGACAGATGTGCGTGCCCTCTATCTGGAGGCAAAGCCCTAGAAGACTGCCATAGCCCTGTGGCATGGTGGTTTATGGCAAGGTATGGGGCGCTGGCAATCCTTGTTCCCAAGGTGGGTTCTCCTGTTAGGCTGTTTCCGGCTGTAACAGTGGATCGGCATTGTTTGCTCTCCGACTTTACATCAAGTTGAGTGTGGGCTGTCTATGAGTCCTTCTCCGCTTCCCCCAGACCCTACCCAACCCCTGTCTCCGGCACAGCAGTCCCATTCACATCCAGTTCCTCAACTTGCTCTTCAGGAGGCGCTGAGCCATCTGCATTTGGACGTGCTGAAAGAACTGGAGCGATTCCGCCTCTGGCAGCGTTTGCAGCGCATGGACTCTGTCCCGCCCCCACGAGCAGGTCAGCTTGGGAATACCAGCTCTGTACAGCGCCCTTCACCTGTGCTCATTCAAGAGGTGGTGGAAGACTTGGAAGAGGAAGAGATGCCGCGGCCCTCCGGGGCCTTTTCGCCCCTCTGGGTCTTGCTGCTGTGGGTGCTTTCCTGCGCGGGGATTGGCTTTGGGGTGCGCTGGCTGATCTGGCCGGAAGAACTGTCCCTGCCCCAAAGTGCTGCCAGCAGGGCGGAAGAAGGGATCCCTGCCCAGGTGGATCTGGCCCAGTTGCCCCTGATCCCACTGGAACCGGTGGAAGGGCAGGTGGGAGAGGAGTTCTATTTCGGTGGCTTGGATCCGGATCGGCTGGCGCTGGGCTTGACGGCCACCCCGGACTTAAAGGACGTACAGGTGGATCCTCTTCAAGGCGTTCCTAACCTGCTGGACAGCCTGCAGACCGACTTGGCCTTGGCTTCCAAGGAACCCTCTCCCCCCAGCTTGCAAACGGTGGAGCAGTTGGCAGCCAGCCTGGAGCGCCCGTCCCAACCTTCATCGCCTACTTCTGCGGGATCCCAGAACGTGGTGCCCCTAAGCGACAACAGCGTAGACTCTCTGGGGCCGAACCGCGGCGAGGGAACCTTCTTGGTGCTCACTACCTACTCGGGAGATGAGAGCTTGGCACGTGCTCGAGAAGTTTCTGATGGGGCCTTTGTCAAAGATGTGAATGGCCAGAAGTTTGTGCAGTTGGCAGCATTTAAGCAACTGGAGTATGCCCGCTATCATGCGGAAACCCTGAAAAATAAGGGCTTTAACGTTACAATTGCTGAGCAGTAACTTTGGCCATCCCGTCACTACTGACCTGCGCCAAAACCCAATTCATCCTGGTTGGCAGCAAACTTTGTATTTCAGGGATCCCATCTTGGGAGAAGAGCTGGAGTCGATCCCATTGTAGTCATTTCAAGTTAGGTTAAGACGCTTCCCAGCTGCTCAGCGGTGCCGCCCAAGCCTTCCACGCCGCTTCCGCGACCACCCCCAGGCAATGCGACGGAACAGTTTCATTCCTCATTACGGTCGTTTCATTCCAACTAGGACACTGCACTCACACCTAAAACAACACTAAAACAAACGTTAAATGCACAGGGCCAGAGGGCTTTTCAAGGACTCCGTCCCGCTGGCGCGATCAGCAGCCCAGGAGTCTCACCCTAACCTGAAATAACTGAAACGACTATAAAATGACTGCGGCCGGCTGAAGACCGGAAAGGGTCTTAAGTTGGTTCGGAATAACTGGCTATAGATCCCGAATCCAAGGGATCCGAGAGAGAGGTAGCCGCTGCCAGATCCCTTCACTTCCTTCTGGATCGAGCAGGCGCCAGGCCAGCAACCCGGCTGCCGAGAAGAAAACCAGAGCCAGCAACACCGCAAGGGCATTCTGTAGGCTTTTCAAAAAGGGCCAGAGGCGGGCTGTGCTCGGCCCCACCTGAGCAGCTCCAGACCGCTGCCGCGCCTGGGCGGGGGGGTTCCCGGAAGCTGGAGAGGAACTCAAGGGACGGGCAGGTGGAGCGAGGGTAGAGGACGTCAACTGGGCGGCAGGAATGGGTGGCCCTGGTAACCGATTCAAAGCCATAACCACAGCCTGAGGGCGCTGCTGCTGACGCATCCACCGGTTCAGCTCTGCCAGAGAGATGGCACAGAGGTTGTTGAGACCCAGACCCTGAATTCGCCCCACCAAAGGCCGGTCGTTGCTGACCAAAACCACCAGCGTTCCCGGCTGCTGCTGGGCCAGGGCATAGGCGCATTCGGCAATCGCTTCTTCCAAACGTACCCTCATGGACTGATCGCCGGCACCAGCACCACCCACCAGGGCACGGGCTTCTGAGACGGCAAACCCTAGACTGGGCCAGTGGCGCAAAAACTCGCGGGCTGTCGATTCTTCTTGGGGATCAATAGCCTGCCGGCTCAGGCGTTCTAGCTCGGCCATCACTGCCTGCGGCAGCACACACACCCCAAATCGAGCCCACTCTTGCCATAGAGCCAGACGACCGGCCAGGATCACCGGGCTATCGAAGACGAGGAGAGGCGGGATCTCGGCCATGGGATGCGCCAGCGTTGGACTTAACCTCAATTGTGCAGCTTCCCCGAAGACTTGGGTAGCAGGGATCCCTCTGCCAGGCAGAGGCGGATGGCCAGTGGGTAGAGGCGGTGCTCCTGGGTCTGGATGCGCCGGTAAAGGGATTCCACAGTATCTTCGGGCAGAACCGGCACGGCTGCTTGGGCCACGATGGGGCCACTGTCCATTTCCAAGGTGACCCGATGGACAGTGCAGCCGGCAATTTTCACGCCGCACTTCAGGGCTTGTTCAACAGCCCGCAGGCCCTTGAAGCTGGGCAGCAGGCTAGGATGCAGGTTCAGGACGCGATCCGGGTAGGCGGACAACAACACCTGGGTAACCAGGCGCATCCACCCGGCCATGATCACCCATTCCACGTGATGCTGCCAGAGCACTTGGAGGATAGCTGCATCCAGGTCTTCGCGACAGGGGTAGTCTCGGTGGTCGAGCAAGACGCAAGGGATCCCTCGCTTTTGGGCCCGCTGCCGCACATAAGCTTTGGGATTGTTGGTGATGACCACAGCAATCTGGGCCTGCAGTTCCCCAGCCTCAATGGCTTGGGCAATAGCTTCGAAATTGCTGCCATTGCCGGAAGCCAAAATGCCAAGGATCCCCGGTTGAGAGGGCACTGGGATCCCGTCGGGATCCGGCCAGAGTAAGCTGGGTAGGTTCATGAGCGCTTGGCGGGAAAGTCTGCAGCCCCGCTATTTTAAACCCAAACAGATTCCCCTCTGGTTCTGGCCGGGTTCAGCTTGAGAGGGATCCAAAAACTTGACCGTCGCCGGCTTTGACAGGCGCACCCGCGCCATCGAGCGCTGCACGGATCAAGCCCAAGAGGAGCTGCGGGAGATGCCTCAAGAAATGCGGAAAATGCAGCAGGAGATCCGCGATCTCTCAAGCTCCTCCAAAAATAGGCCAAGTCGATCAAGTCGATCCCAGCAGTTGAGGCCGGATCTTATGGACTCCGTCCCACTGTGGCGAGCGGCCACCTGATCTAGAGTGGGAAAGCATGGGCAGTGGGTGTGAGAGCATGGCTCCTTTGCAACGACGACGCCGGCGGTTTTGGATCTGGAGCATGGTAGTCATCCTGTCCGGGTTTATGGGATCCCTGCTGGCGGGATCAGCGCAGAACCTGGGAGCACAAGCCCAGCAGGGCCTGACTCAAGCCCAACTGGAGCAGGCTCAATATGTGCGCAGTTGTGGTGGTTGCCATGTGGCGTTGCCCGCCCAAGTGTTGCCCACCGAAACCTGGCGACGGCTGCTGCAGGATCCCAACCACTATGGCCAGCAGATCCAGCCCCTGAGCGGTGTGGCTTTACAACTGGCCTGGGGCTATTTGCGGCCCAACTCCCGGCCCCTGCGACAGGGGGAACAGGTGCCCTATCGCTTGGCAGATTCTCGCTATTTCCGCGCTTTGCATCTGCAAGTGGAGTTTCCCACTCCTGTGCGGGTGAGCGCCTGTGTGGATTGTCACCCCAGGGCCAATGGGGGGGATTTTGCCAGCCTCTCTGCAGAATGGCAATCTTGAGGAGCGCAACTGAGGCAATGCAGGTGGATCTGGCCACCATTCTGTCAGGCTATGCCCAAGGCTACTTTCTGATGGCCGACGAAGAGACGGGATCCCTGGCTTGGTACAGCACCGACCGGCACGCGGTGATCCCCCTCGATGAGCGATTTCACTGCCCCCGTTCGTTGCGGCCCTTGGTGCGCAGCGGTCGCTTTCAGGTGCGGCTGAACTGCGCTTTTGAGCAGGTGGTAGAGGGCTGTGCCGCTCGTCCCCAAACCTGGATTAGCCCCGAGCTGAAGCAGATTTACGCAGCTCTGCACCGGTCTGGCTTTGCCCACAGCTTTGAAACCTGGCAGGGAGAGACCTTGGCAGGCGGGATCCTGGGTATTGCCCTTGGAGCGGCGTTTATCGGCGAGTCGATGTTCTACCGCATCCCCAACGGCTCGAAGGTGGCCTTGGTGAAGTTGGTGGAGCACTTACGGGAGCGGGGCTTTCGCCTATTCGACGCTCAGTTGATGAACCCGCACCTGGCCCGTTTTGGTGCCTTTCTCATGGAGGGACAAGAATACCTGAAGCTGCTGCAGCAATGCCTGGGGATCCCTTGTCGGTTCAATTAAATCTGCGATGTTACGATAGCCGCCGGCAAAACATTGCAGCGGCTCTTGGTGGAAAATAGAAAGGGAATCCGTCCCGCTGTTGCAGGCGGATACATCCTGTGGTGGGCCCACACATGGGATCCGATGGGGAGGTTGCCATGAGCCAAAAGCTTCTGTTCGTCTGTCTGGGCAACATCTGTCGCTCTCCCACTGCTGAAGGCATCACCAATCACCTTTTGCGCAGCAGCGGCCTTTCGGAAGCGATTCTCTGCGACTCGGCAGGTACGGCAGCCTATCACATCGGCAGCCCCCCAGATAGGCGCATGCAACAAGCAGCCCGATGCTATGGCCTGGAGCTGCAGGGCAAGGCCCGCCAGATCCAACCCGCCGACCTGCGCGAGTTCGACCTGATCCTGGCCATGGATCGACAAAATTACCGCGACATTCTCAGCTTGGATCCCCACGGAAAATATGCCGAGAAAGTGCGCCTGATGTGCAGCTATTGCCGCTCTCATTCTGACGAAGAAGTTCCGGATCCCTACTACGGGGGTGAGGCTGGATTCCATTACGTGATCGAGCTGCTCTGGGATGCCTGTAGCGGCTTGCTGGAA
>NZ_JANSIK010000169.1:0-3362 GCF_047462035.1 Synechococcus sp. R5-15
CAAACAGAATGCTATCGCTGCATAGTTGAACAGTGATGTTCAGCAGTGTTCAGCGTAAATGTATCAGCACCATGGATGCTTTTCCTTGCCTGTCTGTTCCCGACGACGGGTTCCCAATCGCCACGGCGGGACGCCGCCCCTCTCTGCACAAGGGATCCGGCTGGAGGCTGGGCTGGGATCCCACCCGTTCCCCTTTTGTTGCGCTGGTGGGGGGAGAAGCCTGGGCGCTGGAGCTCACTCAGGAGGAGTGGCAAGCGTTTGTGCAGGGGGTGCAGCGCCTGCAGCAGGATATGGAGGCCATCGCCTCCCAACTGATGGCGGAGGAGGGCATTACGCTGGAGCAGACTTGCCCTGCTTTGACGTTGATTGCTAGCGGCAGCGCCACCGCCTGGGGCCTCTACGTGCAATTGCATCAAGGCCGGCGCGGAGAAGGTTTTTGGCCTGCTGATGTTGTCCCTGAGCTATGCCAGGCCCTCGCCCAATGCTTTCAGGAAGCTCTCTAGCCCCCTGAAGCCTGCAGTCTGGATCCCTGCCTGAGAGAACCCATGGATCTGCACCATCTGCACACCTACATTCGTCCCCAACAGCTTGAGGACTTGACCGCCTGGGATCCCGGCTGGAACTGGCTGGCCGGGGGGACTTGGCTCTTCTCCCAGCCGCAACCCCACCTGCGGGGACTGGTCGATTTGCATCCTCTGGGCTGGAACGAGCTGGAAATCAGCGCAGAAGGGCTAAAACTGGGGGCAACCTGTACCTTCCAGCAACTGCTGCAATACCCTTGGCCGCCCCATTGGCCAGGGATCCGCGCCCTGTGCGAGGGAATGGCGTCTTTGGCCTCTTTTAAGGTGGCCCACTTGGCAACGATAGGGGGAAATCTCTGCCTGGCCCTGAGTGTCGGTGTCGTAGCACCCGTGTTGATCGCTCTTGAGGCCACCTACACGCTGATCGATCTGCAGGGATCCCTGCGCCACATCCCCGCTCAGGACTTTCAAACCGGCCCCCAACAAACTCTGCAGCAGCTGGGCGAAGCCTTGCGATCCATCTGGATCCCGGCCCAACGGCTGCGCGGCCCCAGCACCTTTCAGCGGCTCGGCATCACCCAAACGGATCCCGCCTTGGTGATCGTCGCTGGATCCCGCGATCCCGACTCAGGCGATTATCGCTTCGGACTCAATGCTGCCCTTTCACCCCCACAACTGGTGCGGCTGGGATCCCGGCCCGATCCAGAACATCTTCCCCAACTTTTGGCAGAGCAAGCCCACGGCTGGATCGCGGATTTTCGGGCCAGCGCCCTTTACCGCCAACGCATGAGCGAGGTATTGATTCGCCGCTGTATAGACATCTTGGGCTAATCGGGGTATTGCCCCATCCCAACAGGGGGCTGAGAACGACGTACTCATCCTGCCAAAGCTCCCGCCGCTCTGAAAGTAAAGGTTTTAGGCGTGGGTCAGTGCCCCAGTTTGAATCGAAATGACCATAAGTCTGACATTCCCGTCCATAGGATTGAGATAGCCACAGGCAAAAATTCATCTGTTGCTGTTCCAAAAATGGGTAACACATAAAAGTTTGGGGCAGTAGCAACTGGCAGTGTCACCCCATAGACAGCCGCGAAAACAGTTCACAGTGAACTCAGATTTATCTGGCCTTAAAACTTGAAGCCAGTTTACAAAAAATTTACCTACAGTTGATATCCAGTGGGGTTTTGGATTCAGGAGTTCGCGTGATTTGACAGGGAAAGTTTTGGATCCGCAAAGGGTAACCTGAGACCAAGGAAAGGCTGGAATACTGGGGCAAGCTCCTTTGGGTTCAGCTAAGTGCCTGATTTCTCCCGAAGCGGGACTGGAACTGCTATGAGTCGGTTTTCCCCTCATGAAGTGTATCTCCGGAGAATCCTCTTTCGTCTGGCCACTGCGGCTCCTCGTGGCATGACATTGATCGAGTTGCTGGTGGTCATCGTGATTGTCGGTACTCTCTGCGCGGTGGCCATTCCCAACCTGCTTAACCACATTCGCCGTTCCAGAGTTGCTGAAGCCCAAACAGCTTTGGCGACCGTTGGCCGTGCTTCGGAAATCTTCCGCATGGACTTTACGGTTTATCCCTCCGGCTACGCCGATATTGAATTCGGAGGGATCCACGGGGATCGTTATCTGCAAGATCCCTGGCAAGCCCCCAACTATCGTCTTCCCGAAGTTGTTCCTCCCACTCCTGGCCCAGCTGGCATACGTTGGATGACGGAGTCTCACACCTACACAGCTGCTGGTGGGAATCCCCTGCGCTGTGACATCGGCCTTGGGGATCGCCAGCAAGAGGTTTTGGTCTCCGGCTACAACCTACACAACTCCTGCAACCTCTATCGTTGACCTGCCCAGGCAGGAGTCTGGCGGCTTGAGGAAGCGGGACTGGGCGGACTTGAACCGCCGACCTAGCGCTTAGGAGGCGCTTGCTCTATCCATCTGAGCTACAGCCCCTTGTCGAACATCCTACTGCTCTTAGCCCCCATCTCAGATTACAGCCCTTTTGCAGATGAGGTGATACCCGACCAGTTCTCATCATGCCCCAACTGGGTCTGGCGTTATCGGTTGTGTTGTTGACATTGACCTGCTAGACATCTTCTGTGATGCTAAGAAGTGTTAAGCTAAGGACTTGGATCCCAAACCGAGGTCAGCCCTATGGAATCCCTTTCTGATCCCTTCGTCAATCCCCCCATTTACTCTGCCATCGCCTTATTCAGCTTTTTTGCTGTTATCTTTGGCATCATTTTCAAGGACAATTTGGAATACCAGGTGGCCCTTTGGCAGCTCAACCGGGATAGCCAAGCGCAAATTCGCTACCGCACTCCTGGGGTGATCCTCACCTACAGTCTCTGCTGCCTGTTTACCTCTGGGTTTGTGGCCGCGTGTCTGAACGTGTTTGGCCTGTCTATGGCCTTGGCCGCCTGCGTCGGTGGGATCCTAGTGTTGAGCACGGCAGGCTTGGTGTGGTGGCAGTTGGGATCCCTGATGGCTCTGTTGGCTGCCGGTGGATCCCAGGCCATCGATATTGACTCTTACGGAGCAGGGGCCATTTTGGATTCTGAGGCGGCAGCACCCCCCGAGGGAGAATAGGATCTTGGAGTAGTCTTACCCCATGCCCTGGTCTAGCTGGATCAGCTGGATCCAGAAGAGCGTCCCTACAGAGTAGAGAAAGCTTAAGAAGTTTCTGGCCAACTTGTTAAAACGAGAGAACAAGTGCCAGCTCAGCTTTTGAAAAACGCCTCTTTCTGTAAAAAATTACAAATCATAGTCATTCCAAACTAGGTTGTGTTGATCTTTCATTTGAGCCAAAAGAGAGCACTGACGAGATAGAGAAAACTCAAGAAGTTC
>NZ_JANSIK010000170.1:0-6171 GCF_047462035.1 Synechococcus sp. R5-15
GGGCGTCGGCTACGGTCGGCGCTATCCTTCCCTGCCCTGAAGGACGGGGCTTGCCGCGCCTTTTGGTCAGGGGATCGCCTCAAAGCAGCTTGCAATAGCCATAACTCACCTCTAACCAAAGCTGATCCGGAGCAGGGAGAAATCATCCTCAAAGTCCGTCCGCCCCTGAAAGGATTGGGCCTGATGGATCACCTGATCCAAACTATTGCCAGCGCCCTTGCTCAGCAGGGCTATCAAATTGTCCAGCCCCCAGATTTCTCTCTGGGGGTTTATGACTTCGTAAACTCCATCACTGAACAGGTAGAGATGGCTGTTCTCGGGGATCCGCACCTGATCCCTTTGAAAAGTGAGGTCGGGCAAAATGCCAATGGGCAAGTTGGCAGTCTTCAGCAGGAGCGAATCCTGACCCTGGATGAGCAGGGCAGGTGGGTGGCCGGCACTGGCAAAAGAGAGCAGACGGGATCCCGGCTGATAAACCCCATACCAAAGGGTGAAGTACATCTCATGGTGGGATCCCATTTGAAAAGAGTGGTTGAGGGCGCGCAAGACCGCGTCCGGCTGGCGGGGATCGGCATCGGCCAAGCCTTGAGTGCGCAACTGGTTCATCACCGACACCGACAACAGAGCGGATCCCACCCCATGCCCCGACACATCCAGCAGATAGATGGCCAGGTGTTCCTCATCCAGCCAATGATAGTTAAACGAATCTCCCCCCAATTCCTGGGAGGGTAAAAAGCGCCACTCGAGGGTCACTTTGCAGTCGGGAAAATAGGCCGGCTCCGGCAGGAGGGAACGCACATAGCTGGCCGCCTCTGCCAATTCTGCCCGTAACCTGGCCGTTTGCTGCTGCAGGTCATAGCTGAGCTGGTGTAAGCGTAATCCGGCTCGCACACGTGCCCGCAACTCATTGGGGTCGATGGGTTTGCTTAGAAATTCATCTGCTCCGGCATCCAGGCCCTGGATGCGGTCTTCCACCTCAGTGCGGGCGGTGAGCAAAATAAAAAACGTCGTGGAAAACTTGGGATCGGCTTTGATGCGTCGGCAAACCTCTAGTCCATCCATGTCCGGCATCATCCAGTCACAGATGATCAGCCCCGGCACCAGCAGGTGGGCTTGCTCCAGCCCCTCGGAACCGTTGCTGGCCATCTCCACGGTGTAGCCCTGTCGTTCCAGGGATCGCTTCAACACCAGCCGAATCGTCGGATCGTCGTCGACAATCAAAATGGCCGCCATGACCGCTGCACCCCAATCCTGAAGTCAAAACGCATCCAAACCCAACTCCAGCCCAATACCCCATACTGGTAGGCAGACCTTTTATCGTAGCTTAGGCGTTGCGTCAGGAAAACCAGCTCGGCAAGCAGTCCACGACAAAGGGGTGAAGCCTCAGCAGCCTCATCCATCAGAGCTGAAGGTACGTATCGATTTGTGGATCCTCAAAACCGTGGTTGCACGCTACCCAAAAGCTAACCGTTTCCAGATACTGGTGGCGGGAGACAATTCGAGGCAGATTCTGGGCAGATTCTTCTTGAGAGACTTTCATTGGATACAGAGATACAGATCACACTCATCCATCCTTCGCCGACTTAGAGTGAACGTTAAGATTCAATAGCCTTTACCGCATGAGCACATCTCCCCCATCCTTATCCCCTTCCGCCGTTCAGGATTCGCGGGCGAGCTTGCCTCCGGGACCTAGCGAAGCTCACAGGGGAGAAATTCGGCTGGAGGACTTGGACGAGAAGCAATTGTTGGCCTCCCTATCGTCGGTGGTGTTAAACCCGGCAGCTTGGAGTTGCTTCAGCGTCAGCGAAACCAGCCGCCTGCTACGCCCCCTGCAAATCTGCCCCGACTTGACAGGAACTCCCGTTCTCTCCCCAGGGGCCACTGCCGAAGTGGTCTATAAGTTCCTGCTGAGCGATGGTCGGATCGGGACTATGAAGGGGCTGATCTCCATCGAAGACTTCCGCAGCGAGCGGCTGCGCTCTGTTTACGATCAGCTTCACATCGAAAAGGTTATCCCGGCCTTCACCGAGTCGGTTGTGGTGCAGATTATCGATCATTTAAAACCGATTTTTGCCCGCGACTTGGATGAGCTGCTTTGGCAAGAAAGCTTTTACTTCACCCCTCAGGATCTGCGCCAGCAGGAGTTTCTGTTGCGTGGCCTGCGGCCCGAGGCGATCCCACGCAGCTTTCGGCCTCACCTGCAGAGGGTCTACACCCAGATTATGAGGGTGTGCCGCAGCTTGCCCAACATCGCTTTCCAACTGTGTCTGCGGGCCTACTTAGAGTACAACGAGGTCAAGAACAGGCATCTGCTGGCGCTTCTACTCAGCAAGTATTTTTACACGCTCTACCGCATTGGTGGGTTGGACGGTTGGGAAAGTGGGGATCCGGTGGAGCTGGGATCCCTGCGCTCTGCCAGTGGGCGAGTTCGTCTCCAGGCTCTTTCTCGCCTCTTAACCCTGAACAATGACAGCGACGCTCCCCTGGTGGGGATTGGGGGCACCGGGCCGGGGGGCAGCTATTTCAGCGGGGAACGGGAGCCTGCCGGCGTTGAGATGGTGAGCTCGGAGGAGATTGAAAAGCTGCGGCAAGATGTGGAGGTGGCCCGCGGCCAGATCGCCGAGGCCCAGCAATTGGTGGCCCAATATCAGGAGGAGAAAAAACAGGAACTGCTCAACCGCCTTCAGGATCCGGGAAAGTTTCTTCTCTTCAGCATTCATCAGTTTTTTGACACCCTCTTCGGATCCCTGCCCGGAGAGGTGAAAAGCGAGTACGGGGCAGTTTGGGTGCCGCGCACCTCCTACTTGGATGAGAAGGAGCGAGACAAGCTGACAGAGCATTTGCGCCACATCACCAGCGAAGCTTATTTGGTCAGCGTTCCCTTTGCCGAGGCCACCCTCATTAGCTATTGGCGAGTTTTGGCGGATTCCTTCTACAACCAATGGGTTTTGAATCAGTACAAGCAGTTGCAAAGCTATGGGGTGGATTTGGAGCAACAGGGCATCCAGATTCTGGAACGAGAACGATTTCTGGATGAGGTTCAGTTGCGCTTTGCCGCCCGCCACCGAGAAATCGTCACCCAAAATGTGGAGAAGATCACCCAAATTGTGGTGGATAGCCTGGCCAAGCGGGTGGCCCTCAACACCGGCCAGCAAAGTTTTCAGGCCATGCGGGCCAAGTTGACCACTGTTTTGGATATGGACATTTCCCGCAAGGACGTGGGAGAAGTCAAGCGGCTGATCGACTACTTCACCGATGTGTTTTTGGGCAAGCGGGAGGAGCTGCGCTCCCCCTATCCGGTGGGCACGATTTTGCAAGTCAAGGCGGCCATTGAGGCTCGCCCCCCCGATAGCCGCACCCGCATTGGTCTGGAAATTTTGGGTCAGCTCTACCGCGAGTACGTTCCTCTGCTGGGATCCGCACCGAGGTAGGAGGGGGGCATAGCGGGGGATCCCGTAGGCCGACAGGTTTTGGGCACAATGGGGACTGGCGCGCTGTCTAGGGTTGGAGACGGAGATTCCCCATGCGCTACCGCCAGCTTGGCCACAGCCCTTTGCAAGTTTCCGAGATCTGCCTGGGCACCATGACCTTTGGGCAGCAGAATACTTTGTCTGAGGCTTTCGAACAGCTCGACTACGCGGTGGAGCACGGGATCAACTTCATCGATACCGCCGAGATGTACCCGGTGCCGGCGCGGGCGGAAACCCAGGGATCCACCGAGCGCTACATCGGCGAGTGGCTGCAACACCAACCGCGGCATCGCCTGATCCTGGCCACCAAGATCACCGGCCCTGGTCGGCCCTGGCATTGGATTCGCGGCGGATCCCTGTCCATCACCCGCGACAACCTCAAGCAGGCGGTGGCCGGCAGCCTCAAGCGCCTGAAGACCGACTACATCGACCTCTACCAGATCCACTGGCCGGATCGCTACGTGCCCCTGTTTGGGGGCGTTGCCTACGATCCCAGCCAGGAGCGGCCCACCGTTCCCATTGCCGAGCAGTTGCAGGCTCTGGCGGAATTGGTGCAAGAGGGTCTCATTCGCTACATCGGCCTGAGCAACGAAACCCCTTGGGGGGTGAGCAAGTTCTGCCAGGTGGCCGAGCAACTGGGGTTGCCCAAGGTGGTCTCGATTCAGAATGCCTACAGCCTCATCAACCGCACGTTTGAAATGGGCCTGGCGGAAGTCTGCCGCCACGAGCAGGTGGGCTTGCTGGCCTACAGCCCCTTGGCCTTTGGGCTGCTGACGGGCAAATATCTGGGGGGGGTGAAGCCGCCGGGATCCCGTTTGGCCTTGTTTGAAGGCTTTGGCCAGCGGTACCGCAAGCCGAATGTGGAAGAAGCGGTGGCCGCCTATGTGCAAATTGCCCGCCGGCACGGTCTGACACCGGCCCAGTTGGCTTTGGCCTTTGTGCGCAGCCGCTGGTTTGTCACCAGCACCATCATTGGGGCCACCAGCCTGACCCAACTCAAAGAGAACCTCAGTTGCCTGGATGTGGAGCTGTCCCCGCAGATCCTGGCGGAGATCGAGGCGGTGCACCAGCGCTACCCCAATCCTGCCCCCTGAAAGGTTGGCGAAACCGGTGGCCAGACAGAACTTTTCGGAAGGTTTCCTCGTCTGGATGTGCGGTTTGGATATCCTCTCCAACTCTTCTGTCCGGCCAGTTTCTATGGCCTCTCCCAGCCAAGAGTGGGGATCCAAGACTGTAAATCCCGTACCCAGAACCTGAGGTGTGAACGATGCGTGAGCTTTCCCTTTGGCAGGGCTGGAAAACCGCCGCTCTGGTGATCAGTTGCAGCAGCTTGGCCTGGCTTGGGGATCCCGCTTGGGCCCAACTTTCTGATATCAGCACCTATTGGGGTGCCCAGTACATTGCTGGGTTGAATGAACGGCAGATCATCGGCGGCTTCCCGGATGGCACCTTTCGTCCCAACGAGTCCATCACCCGTGCCCAATTTGCCGTCATTGTCACCAAAGCTTTTGGCCTAGATACCAACGTTCCTGTGCGCTCCTTTGCCGATCCGATTCCCAGTTGGGCGGCTCCCTCCATCGGCGCAGCGGCAGCGGCAGGGTTTGTTTCCGGCTTCCCGGACGGCACCTTTCGTCCCAACGATGTGCTCACCCGTGCACAAGCCATCACCGTCCTAACCCGTGCAGCCACCAACGGCAGGCTCATCGAAGATGCCGGCCAAATTGACGCGATCCTATCCGCGTTCGGCGATGCCAATTTGGTTCCCAACTTTGCCCGCGCCCCCATCGCGACAGCAGTTCAGGAAGGGCTGTTGGTGCTCTACCCCAACCCCACCCAATTGAATGCCCAGGCGGTGGCCACGCGGGGGGAAGTGGCTGCTCTTACCTACCAAGCGCTGGCCAAGGTGGGCCGGGTGCCCAATTTGGATCCGCCGGTGGGGGCTGCCATTCCCGGCCCTGGGATCCGCACCGAGCTCCTTGCCCAGGTCACCCCTACGCCCGAACCCCTGGCCACGCCGGACATTCCCATTGAGCCTCTGGTGGAAACGCTGCCCGCCGCTCCAGAGGTGAGAACCTTCTTCGCCCGCGAAGAGCTGGGATCCGTAAACCCAGGGGATACCGTTACCGTGTTTTTGCTGGGATCCCCAGGGGCGCAGGGATCGTTTTCCATCCCCGGCATTGCCTACAACCTGCCACTGCAGGAAACCCGCCCAGGGCAATACGAGGGCAGCTACACCTTCCGCAGCCAAGACCGGGCCTCAGAAGCGCCTGTTTTTGCCCGCTTGGAGCGGGATGGACTGGTAACCCTGGTGCAGCTGCCGGATAAGACCATCACCATCGGGCGGGTGACCGACACCACCTTCCCCACCATCAGCGAACTGGCCCCTCCCAATGGATCCCTAACCGACAACTCTCGCCCCTCCATCTCAGCCCGTTTCCAAGATGACCAAGGAATTGACCTGAATAGCTTTACCTTGCTGGTGAACAATGTGGATGTCACCGCCCAAGCCCAGCTCACCCGCACCGGCTTCGCCTACACCCCAGCCGAGCCGCTGCCCACCGATCGACCGACCTTAATTGCCGTCCAAATTGCCGACACCAGCGGCAACACCACCATCCAGCAGTGGTCTTTCCAGGTGCAGGCCGCCCAGCCCACTCCCACACCGACCCCAACACCAACCCCAACACCGACAGCCACGCCC
>NZ_JANSIK010000171.1:0-19093 GCF_047462035.1 Synechococcus sp. R5-15
AAGGGACTTGAACCCTTACGCCTTGCGGCACTAGATCCTAAGTCTAGCGCGTCTGCCGTTCCGCCACGTCCGCAAAACCTGCATGACCCAACTGGTTACCTGCGCCAGCATTCCAGTTGGAGCCCGCCCACCTATGCTAACCCAAGCCGGCTCTGGCTAACCCGGCAGCTGGGCAACAGCAACCTTCAGATCATCTGTGGCGTCCAGAACCACCCAACCTTGCCCCACCGCCCGCTTCCACAGCTCAAAGTGGAGGTGCGGCCCAGTTACCGCTCCGGTCGCCCCCACATAGCCGATGACGGATCCCCGCTCTACCACTTCCCCCGGTGTTACAGCAACTTCGGACATGTGGCCATAGCGAGTGCGCCGACCGCCGGCATGCTCCAGCACAACGGTGATCCCTAGACCCCCCAGGGATCCCGAAGTGACCACCTTGCCGCTTAAAGAGGCCAAGATCGGCGTGCCCATGCTGGCCCCCAAATCCACTCCAGCATGAAACTCCGGCTCTCCGCGGATGGGGTGAATTCGCATGCCAAATCCAGAAGTAATCGGCACCGGGTGAGGTAGGGGGTAGAGCAGTCGTTCGTCACCTGCCGCCAGTTCAGGCAACCTTGGCGTTTGCGGTTCAGGAGCTTGGGGCTGGCTGGGATCCTCGATGCGAATCTCTTGGCCGGGGGCGAGAATGATGCGGCGACCGGAGCTGCGTTCCATCAGCACCACCGGCACCCCACCTTCAGGCTGAGCATGGGGAACCCGGTCATGGTTCTTCTGGGGCTCAATCACGATCTCGCGGCCCACTACCGTCTCTGGGCGGGTTTCTGCCTCAAGGGTCGCAGGGCTGCCCTCTCCCAGGGGAATGGCTCCATCCAGCAGCAGGGCTGCTGCCCCAGGCGTGTCTAGGGCCGGTTCCACCATGGGCGGCGGGGGCAAAGGGGTTGGTTGGGTTTGGGCCAGCAGAGCAGTGGGATAAAACCAGAGCAGAGCCAGCCCTATCTTCAGCCAAAAGCGCAGCCGCCGAGCTTGGGGGGAGAAAAGGCGCGCTGCCATAACCAAAAGCTTCATCACCGAGTTCAACACAGGCCACATAAAAAACACAAGAGAAATTACAGGCTATCGCCCGCCGGCATGTGATAGCTCAAGCGAACTTGGTCGGGTGTAAGCGTCCGGATGGATTGCTGCTGTTGCAGATGTCGCTCCCCTTGTGTTTGTACTCGCACCCTTCCATCCTCGGCAAGGCCCAAGATCGTGAGGCTAGTCCCCCTTTCGAGCCATTGGACTTGCGGCTTGACCATCCAGGCTTCGTACTCTGAGCGAACGGGGGCAAATCCCCCTTGCAACCAGACGTGGAATCCCCGCTCCATCCCCTGCAGAACCCAGCCGGCAATCTCGGTGCGGTCGAGTGAGCGGTGTAGAGGGGATCCCAAAATTTGGGCTAAGGTGATCGCCCCAACGGGAACGGGGTTGTTGACATTCACCCCCACACCGGCCACCAACCCCAGCAGTTGCCCGCTCCCCCCAAAGCAGCTTTGCACCAGGATCCCCCCCAGCTTGAGCAGAGAATCCGGGCGCTGCTCGTCCACCACCACCAAATCGTTGGGCCATTTCAGCCGCAGCGGGATCCCAAGGTTTTGCCGTAAACGGCCCGCAATGCCCCAGCCCAAGGCCAGGGTCAGTTCCAGCAGCGAGTAATGCAAAGGCGGGGATCCCAGCCAAACGGACAGGTATAGTCCCCCCGGCTCCGAGTGCCACACCCGCCCATGTTGACCTTGCCCAGCCCGTTGGCGGGTGCTGACCAAAACTGTGCCCACTGGCAGCGGCTGTGGGAACCGACGGCCCCAGTCCAAGAGCAGCCGATTGGTGGAATCGGTCACCGCCACTTGCAGCAGATGGCGGCCCCACCGGCCCGCCTGGGATCCCAGCCGCGAGGGAGAAAGCATCTCTACCCGGGATTAGCTCAACACAATGTCTTCCGCCGGACGCTGGGCCAGCCGCTTGAGGTTTTGGTAGCGCAACATGTCCAGCAGATCATTGCCCGAGCGCCCCTCCAGACGGGCCTCCACATGCAGCGCCTGCCCTAGGGCCTCCACCGCCTGCAGCCGCGGGATCCCGCGCAACACCAGGCGATCCACCGCATAGGCGTCAGCAGCCAACAGACGACGGTCATTGGTTTGGTCGCGGCGCAACTGCCAGAGGGCCAAGCCACTCAAACCCCCCGAAACGGTTGCTCCCACGGGATCCTGTTGTACGGCCTCGAAGATCAAGCTCAACCCCCCCAGAGCTGCTATGGCCAGGTAAAAGTCGATCTGCCGCGACACCGCCCGACTGTAGTAGCCCACCTTGTGCAGGAACAGCCCCGCCCGCTGCAGGGGGGTAAATTGCCGCCACTCGTAGGGCTTGATGAACAGCCGCATCTGCCGTTCCCAGGGCATTTGCCGACGGCCTTTGATCACCACCGTTTGCCGTTCCGAGGCGGGCAAGATCTTCACACTCTCCCGCATACTGGCTGGCAGCAGATCCAACAGGCGCTCAATCTCCGCCTGATCCAGAACGTAGTTTTCGTAGCCGTAGTATTCCGAGTTCATGCCGGGCCTGCTCCTCAGCTTAGTCCCATCGCCTGACGCATCTCTCGCACCGCCCGATCCAGCCCCACCAGCACCGCTCGACTGATAATGCTGTGGCCGATGTTCAGCTCCTCCATGCCAGGGATCCGCGCCACTGGGCCGACATTCCAGTAGGTAAGACCATGTCCCGCATTCACCCGCAAGCCCAGCTGAAGAGCCTGTTGGCTGGCCTTTTCCAGGTGGTCAAGTTCCACCTGCCGCTGAGCTTCGGATGAGGCTTCTGCGTAGCGCCCCGTGTGGAGCTCCACCCAGCGGGCTCCCACTTGGGCAGCAGCAGCAACTTGGGTCGGATCCGGGTCGATAAACAAGCTGACGGGAATGCCGGATCCCTGCAGTTGGCCGACCACATCCCTGAGGCGCGACACCTGCCCCGCCACATCCAACCCACCTTCGGTGGTGATTTCCTCCCGCCGCTCAGGAACCAAAGTGACGTAGTCAGGCTTAATCTCCAGGGCAATCGCCACCATCTCCTCGGTGGCTGCCATCTCTAAGTTGAGGTGGGTGCGCACGGTTTGCCGCAGCAGCCGCACATCCCGATCTTGAATGTGACGGCGATCCTCGCGCAAGTGCACCGTAATGCCATCTGCCCCCGCCAGCTCGGCAATCACCGCTGCCGCTACCGGATCTGGCTCCACCGTGCGGCGTGCCTGTCGAAGGGTGGCAATGTGGTCGATGTTAACTCCAAGACTTAACAAGGCTTTACTGCTTTGGGTGTAGAGGAGAATACCCCTAGTATTACATTATTCAATTTACGCCGGTCAGATGAGCCAGGATGCCATGGGCCTCAGGCCGCGAGGGTGTAGGCTTTACTCTATGATCAGGTAGCGACGTCTCGCCTGTGCGGGATCCACTCCGGGCTTGCCATGACTGATCCAGATGCCTCTCTGGCGGTGGGACAACACTCCATTGTTGACCGGGCGCGAGTGCCGGCCTTAATTGCCCAGTACTTGCCGGTGGAGATCTGCATTTACTACCAAGTCGTCCCCTTGGCCCTGGATACCGACAGCCTCATCTTGGGCATGGTGGATCCCCAGGATTTGGCGGCGTTGGACTATGTGAGCAAAATGCTGGCCTATTCCCAGATTTCCGTCCAGCCAATCCCTCTCACCGCTCAGCAGCAGCAGGATTTAATTGCCTACTACTTCAGCCATCCCCCCGACCCGGCAGAGGTGGAGCGGCTGCGCCTCCAGGCCCAAGCCAACCGGGTGACTCGGGAGGTTCCTGCTCCCGTGTCGGGGCCACCCACGCAGTTGAGGCCAACCCAGCCTCCGTCCGTCCCCGCCGACGAATCAGAAGAGACAGTGCAGCAGTTGCTCAACTCGATGCTGCGGCGAGCTTTGGATGAGAAAGCCGAGCAAATTTTCGTGGAGCCTCAAGAGGGGCCTTCTTGTCGAGTGCGCTACCGCCAGCAGGGGATTTTGCGGGATCTGTTCAAAGATCTCTCCGAGTCCATACGAGCGAAGTTGATCACCGCCATGAAGCGGATGATGGCGCTGGATCCGGAGTTGATCGGGGAGCCGCAGCAGGCAGAGGTGGAGCGGATGTACCGGGGGGAGCCACTGGTGTTGCAGTTGCGCATCATACCGCAGCGCTCCAAAAGTGGCCAGACTGCCGCCTCTAGAGAAGGGGCCATCTTGAGCATCCTGCGAGGGGAAGCTCTCCAGAAATATCAACAAGGCCAGAATAACCTCCGCGTCTCTGAGACCCTAGCTTTGGCCCAACAGACCTATCAACTGCTGCAACAATTGCAAAGTGCTCTCAGCAACACAGTTGACAAGCTTAAGCAGTACCCCAGTCCGCCGCGGAGCGACTGGCCCCTGATGACGGAGGTGTTGGCGGCTATTCAAGCCCAAGCCCAGATGATCGCCATCCACCAGCAGGACTGGGAAAAACTCAATTCCGGCAGTTGACCCCCCAAAACCAGCCCCGAGCAACATCCCTTCAACGGGATCCCTCCCGCAGCAGCACCAAAATCACTCCGGCAATGATGCTGATGGTGGCACCGGCAATCAGGCTGGTGGCTAGACGTTCCAGCCGTTCCCCGATGGTTTGTGAGGTGTCGAACTTAAAAGCGAGCTTTTCGACATCACCTGAGAGCTTTTCGACATCGCCCGAGAGCTTTTCGACATCGCCCGAGAGCTTTTCAACCCGCTCCGAGAGTTTTTCGCTATCCCCTGAGAGCCGATCGATCCGCCTCAAAACTTCCTCTTGTTGTTGGGTGAGACGAGCTATTGCTTGGCTATTGGCCTCAACCAGGCGCTCGACTCGCTCTAGGCGCTCTTCCGTTGAAATCGTCATGGAGGCTGACAGTCGCGAGTACGGTACACCAGAATACCCATCCTATGCTATTGCCGGCTATTCGTCTCTCCGGCAGGGGTTTAATGGGAGGGCCTCCCATTCTGCTGCCCTGGATGGGGTGCGGTAATCTTGAGATCGTGAAGTCTTGTTCGTTAGCTTCCATGCCGTCAAAAGATCCAACTCCTCTGCCCAAGCCCCAGTCGCCATCAGGGGAAACCCCTGCCAGCTCGGGATCCCGCAGCTGGTGGCAGGCGCAACGGGAAAACCTTCTGACGGTGGTGCTGGCACTGTTGCTGGCCTTCGGCATTCGCACCTTTGTGGCGGAGGCGCGTTGGATCCCCTCCGATTCGATGCTGCCCACTCTGGAAGAAGGGGATCGGCTGGTGGTGGAAAAGGTCAGCTACCGCTTTGGTTCGCCCAGACGAGGCGATATTATTGTTTTCAACCCTCCCGCCAAACTGAACTTCGACGGGGCCTACATCAAGCGGGTGATCGGCCTGCCGGGAGATCGCATTCGCATCGCCAACGGTGAGGTCATCATCAACGGGATCCCGCTGCGGGAAGACTACATCTATGCCCCCCCCGACTATTCTTGCCCTGGCGAGCGCTGTCCTGGAGTTCCCAATCAGGGATCCGAATTCGTGGTTCCTCCCCGCTCCTATTTTGTGATGGGGGATAACCGCAACGACAGCCAAGACTCCCATGTGTGGGGTTTCTTGCCGGAAGAAAACATCATCGGCAACACCATTTTTCGCTTTTGGCCCCCAAATCGCCTACACTTTTTCGCCCCGCCAGAATATCCTGAGCTTCTTCCAGAGGCCCAAGTGTTGGGCAACACAGCCCGGTAGAAAGCCAGCTTGACCCTGTCGGGACTGCTCAGTGCAGCCGCTCCAGCACATAGTCCACCATCTGAAACAAAGCACGACGCGCCGCAGAGTCCGGCAGGCTATACAGCGCTTCGGCAGCCCGCTGGGCGTAGTCGCGGGCCAACTGACGAGAGCGTGGGATCCCTTCGCTTTGATACACCCACTCCAGGGCCTGCTTCAGGTCTTGCGGGTTGGACAGCTCCCTGAGAATGAGCTCTCGCATCTGGGGAAATTCCTCTAGGGCAAACAGAACGGGTGCAGTGAGGTTGCCCTGGATGAGGTCGGATCCCACAGGCTTGCCAAGCGTCTCTGCCGAAGCGGTGAAATCCAGCAGATCGTCGACAATCTGAAAAGCAATGCCCAGATCCCGCCCAAAATCGAACAGGCGATCCGCCACTTCCTCGCTAACCCCGCTCAGCAGGCCAGCAGCCTTGGAACTGCCGGACATGAGGGAGGCCGTTTTGTAGAAGCTCTTGGCCAGGTAGTCTTCCATCGACACATCCGGGTCGAAGCGGGTGAGGCTCTGGCGCACCTCTCCCTCCGGCAAATCCATGATTACTTTGGAAAGGAGCTTCACTACCTCCAGGTTGTCCAGATTGGCCAAGTACCAAGCAGCTTGGCCGAAGAGGTAATCCCCCGCCAGCACGGCTATCCGATTGTCGAAGAGGGTATTCACCGTATCGATGCCCCGTCGCACATCGGCAGCGTCGATGACATCGTCGTGAACCAGGCTGGCCGTGTGGATCATCTCAGTAATCTCTGCCAAGCGCCAATGCCGTGGGGTAATCTCTCCATCTGGAGTGGTGGCGCGGGCGATGAGGAGCACAATGGCTGGCCGGATCCCTTTCCCCCCCGCCGAAAACAGATGTTCGGCAGCCATGGCCAGAATGGGGTGCTTGGCACTGACCAACCGCGTCAGGTTCTGGCGTAAACGCTCCAGATCCGCTTCTACAGGGCCAAAGGGGGAGAGCACAGAGGTCATGGAGCCAAAGTATGAGAGGTTTTACAAAATTTCACATCTTTTTCTATTGTAGAGTACCCCATCGTTCTCGGGGAAAACCAAGCGGTATCATGCAGGCAGTCCTTTGCCCTTTTTATGTCGGATCCCGTCCCCCCACTTCGATCTCATTCCGTTCCACCGCTCCCTTCAGAACCCGATTGGGAGGAGGAGTGGGAGCTGGCGCTGGAAAAGCCGCCGCTGTCTGGGCGGGCCCAGCCTCACCATCATGATCCCCAGTCTCGGCGCAAGTTGACCAACCGCTTGGCTCGCATCGAAGGGCATGTGCGTGGGATCCGCTCCATGATCGAGCAGGATCAGCCCTGTCCAGATGTGCTGCTGCAAATTGCCGCCGTCAAGGGAGCGCTGGATCGGGTGGCGCGGCTAATTTTGGACGATCACATTCGCCACTGCATCCGCCATGCCATCGAGACCGGCAATATCGAAGTGGAGCTGGAGGAGTTGCAGCGGGCTCTGGATCGCTTTATCGGCTAAGTCTCAATGGCCAGATTTAACTTGATGAAAGTCTCCCCTTGCTTGGCTCAGGGGAACGCCAAGCGGGGCTGTCAATATCTGCAGCGGGGGCTGGCCGTTGTGATGCTGCCTAGTACCCCAGGTCATTCAGAAGGTTGGGGGGAGGGCTGGGTATAGCGCTCCAGCAGAGATGCGCTTTTGAGTTGCCACTGCAGTCCCATGAAGGCCCAGTCGATAAACTCGTTGATCTCCTCAGCGCTGAACTGCATGGCTTTGCCGATCTCGAAAATTAGCTCCTCTTCTTTTTCCACCAGCTGGCTATTCACCACCGCCATTGCTGCCAAATCCCGCAGGATCAAGGCCCCTGCCGCATTGCGCATGGGCGGGATCCCGCTGATATCCAAAGGTGCACCTGCTTCATCGGCCAGATAGGTTTGGGCCAGTGGCGCTTCGATGCCTACCCCTTCTGCGATTTGCATGAAGAAAGAGGTTTCTTCTTCGTCCAACTGGCCATCTACTCGGGCCACCGCGATCAGGGCCTTGAGGTAGAGCTGGCGCTGCTCGTCTGTCAAATCGGCGTAGTTGATCATGGGAGTTGCTGCTGAGTGTAGGGTTTTCTCTTCAACTCTGCCATGAAGGTTGCCTTCCAAACCGGGGTCGGACATTTTCCAGTCAAGTTCCAGTCAAGCAGAAAATCGCTTAAAATAAAAAGCCTGTGTCTACCGGCCAAACGCCAAAGGCTCGGAGCGAGGCTCTGGAGCTTCAGCAGGCTTGGCGGGTCTAGGCGAACTCTTTTTTGGATTTTTTGGATCTTTACAGCTTGCGGAGCGTCCCCCAAGGAGTGGATACCCCATGGTCAAATTGCGGCTCAAGCGCTACGGAAAAAAGCGGCAACCCAGCTATCGCATCATCGCCATTGAAAGTAAAAGCCGCCGTGAAGCCCGTCCGCTAGAGGAACTGGGTTACTATAACCCGCGCACCAAGGAGACGGTTTTGCAAACGGCAGGCTTGCTGAAGTGGTTGCGTTGTGGCGCTCAGCCCACAGAGACCGTGGACAGTCTCCTCAAAAAGGCCGGCATCTACGAGATGTTGAAAGCAGGGGAAGGCGGAGTGGTTGCCTCGATTCGCATCCCGGCCATGGCCAAGCCTGAAGCTGGGATCCCTGAGGCGGCAGAAGAGGCCCCTGCAACAGAATCCGTGGCCGAGGCTGAGGTCGCCGATGTTCCCGAGTCTGAATTGAGCGAAGCTGCCACTGAGACAGCAGCGGCAGAATTAAGTCCTCCAGAAGCTGAAGTTGAAAAGCCTCAGGTTGAGGAAGCGGTTGAGGCCTAGGGTCGGCTAAGCTTGGCTTGGCCAGTTGTTCCCTCCTGTCGTCTAGCTCTCTATGCCAGACTACAAGGCTCTCGCCCATCTTTTGATCGAACCGCTGCTCAGCAGCGCCTCTCTTCAAATGGATGTGGAAACCACCTGTGGCGGGCGAAAGGTATGGCTGCGGCTGGCCTTTGACCCGAAGGATCGGGGGCGGGTATTCGGGCGGGGCGGGCGCACCCTGCAAGCGATTCGACAGGTGATGATGGCCGCAGCTCAGTTGGCAGGTCAATCTCTGTACATCGATATCTACGGAGAGGCGGGAGAGCGGAATCGGGAGGAGCGGGAATGAGCCAAATTCTCACCTTTCTGGGCAAGGGGGGCACAGGTCGGAGCACCTTGGCCGTGGCGGCAGCTCGGGCCGCAGCCCAGCAGGGGCGGCGGGTGCTGTTGGTGGGCCATCAGGCGGGGCCGGGGCTGGAAATGCTTTTGGGCGGGATCCCGCTTTCCGGCGAGCCGGTGACCATTGCTGCCAACTTGAGCGTGGTGCAGTTGCGGACAACCCAACTTTTGGAGCAAAACTGGACGGCAGCCAAAGAGCTGGAAGCCCGATACGTGCGCACTCCCTTTTTCCGGGAGATCTACGGCCAGGAATTGGGGGTGTTGCCGGGTATGGATCAGGCCCTGGCCCTGGAAGCTCTGCGCCGTTACGATGCCAGCGGCCAATACGACTGCATTCTCTACGACGGGCCGGGGGATCTGACCACCTTGCGGGCCTTTGGGATCCCGGAGGTGGCCAGTTGGTACTGGCGGCGGGCTTCCAAGGCTTTTTTGGGATCCGACTTGGCCAAAACCCTGCGACCCTTTGCCGAGCCCTTGTTGCGTTCGGTAAGCACCGTGGAATTTTCCTCCCTGGAGGATCTGCCAGAGCGGTTGGGGGGCATGACTAACCTCTTGGAGCAGGGACGACAGGCCATTGCCGATCCGCGCCGTGTGCTGGCCCACCTGGTGACCACCCCAGACCCGATGGCCGTGCAAACCGCCCGTTACCTTTGGGGGAGCGCTCAGATGGTGGGGCTGACGGTGGGTGGCCTCTGGGTCACCCCTCTGGCTCCGGGGGAGGTCTCGGCTGCCGATTTTTTCCCGCTGACAGTACGGACACTCCCCCTGCGTCAGGGATCCGATTGGTCGGCTTTGGAAGCGGCAGTAGGAGGGATGTTCGCCGTGCCGGATGTGCCGCCGCCCGTGGCCATCGACGAGGGATCCCGTACAGTCAAGCTGTTTATTCCCGGCTTCAGCAAGGCGCAAATCGAGCTGAGCCAGTCAGGCCCGGAGCTGACCATCACCGCCGGGGATCAGCGGCGCAACTTGTTCTTGCCCCCCAGCTTGGCGGGTCGGCAGGTGACCGGGGCCAAGTTTCAAGAACCCTTCCTGGTCATCAGCTTCGGCTAAGACCATCCCCAGGTGTTCCCCTCTGTTCGCGTCAACGGGATGGAGTCCTCGGGAGAGAGCGATGTTGGCCAAACGGATCATTCCCTGTCTGGATGTGGCGGCGGGGCGCGTGGTGAAAGGGATCCAGTTTGTGCACTTGCGGGATGCCGGGGATCCGGTGGAGCTGGCCCAGGCTTATGATCAGGCGGGGGCCGATGAGCTGGTCTTTTTGGACATCACCGCCACCCACGAAGAGCGGGAGATTTTGTTGGAAGTGGTGCGGCGCACCGCAGAGCAGGTGTTCATTCCCCTCACGGTGGGAGGAGGGATCCGCGATCTGGAGGGGATCCGGCAACTGCTGCGGGCCGGGGCAGACAAGGTCAGCCTCAATTCGGCGGCGGTCAGGGATCCGGATTTGGTGACTCAAGCCAGCCGCTGGTTTGGATCCCAGTGCATTGTGGTGGCCATCGACGCTCGCGCCAAACCGCAGGGAGGGGGATGGGAAGTGTACGTGCGCGGGGGGAGGCAGCCGACGGGGCTAGACGCGGTGGAGTGGGCCAAAACCGTGGCCGAACGGGGGGCAGGGGAGATCTTGCTCACCAGCATGGACGCCGATGGCACTCAAGCAGGCTATGACCTGGAGCTAACCCGGCGGGTGGCCGAGGCGGTGTCGGTGCCGGTGATTGCCTCAGGAGGAGCAGGGGAGTGTGCTCATATCCGCCAAGCTCTGCAGGAGGGAGGGGCGGAAGCGGCTCTATTGGCCTCGCTGCTCCACTATGGCCGGCTGACGATTGCGCAGATCAAAGCCGACTTGGCCGCCCACGGCATTCCGGTGCGTTGCTAACTCTGCGAGGGATCCTATGCAAGCTCAGGATCTGGCCGCTCTCTTGCCCAAGGTAAGTCGGCTGGCGGAGGCGGCAGGACAGGCTATTTTGCCCATCTACAGACAGGAGCAGCTTCAGGTAAGGGCCAAGGCGGATGCCTCTCCCCTTACAGAGGCGGATCTGGCCTCCCACCACCTGATCCTGCAAGGCTTGCAAGACCTGACCCCAGGGATCCCGGTGCTCTCGGAAGAATCGGGCGGGATCCCTTACCCAGAGCGGCAACAGTGGGAGCGGTTTTGGCTGGTGGATCCCTTGGATGGCACCCGAGAGTTTATCGGGCGCAACGGCCAGTTTACGGTGAATATTGCTCTCATCGAGGAAGGGATCCCCATCCTGGGGGTCGTCCATGCCCCAGCTCTGGGCCTCACCTACGCGGCTGCGCAAAAGCTGGGGGCCTGCAAGAGGGAAAGGACTCCGTCCTGCGTTCACGAACAGCCCATCCGCACCTGCCCTTACGCCCAAGAACCCCTACAAGTGGTGGCCAGCCGTTCCCACAGCAACCCGGAGACGGAGCAGTTCCTCGAGCGGCTGCGGCAGCGCTGTGGCTCTCTGGAAGTGAAGTCTGTGGGCAGTGCCCTAAAGCTTTGCCTTGTGGCCGAAGGATCTGCCCATCTCTACCCTCGCTTCGGCCCCACCATGGAGTGGGATACTGCCGCTGCCCAGTGCATTGTGGAGCAGGCGGGGGGAAGGGTTACCGATCTGGCAGGGGATCCCTTGCGCTACAACAAGCCCGACCTGCACAACCCGCCCTTTGTAGCGGCTGCCGAAGGCATGGCCCAACTGTGGCAGAACCTGATCCCCTGAGCGAAGCCCCGGCTACATGCCCATCTCTGTGGGGTTAAAGCCATCCGGGAACTTGGTGTACTCGTCGTAAAGGGCACCGCGGAAATGGGTGTTGGTGATGATGGCTCCGCGCAGATCGGCCCCAATCCGCAGATCGGCTCGGTTCAGCTCGGCTTCGCTGAGGTCGGCCCTGAGCAATTTGGCCCGGTAGAGGTTGGCCCCCCGCAAATCTGCCTTCACCAACTTAGCCCCAATCAGGTTCACCCGTCGCAGCTTGGCTCCGCGCAGGTCGGCTCCCGAGAGATCCGCTCCCGACAAATCCGCCTCGCGCAAATCGGCCCCACTCAAGTCGGCATCCCGTAGGATAATGCCCTTCAAATTCGCGCCACTCAACTGCGCTCCGCTCAGGTTGGAGCCGGAAAAGTCCCGTTGGCCAGACGCATAAGCCTGCAACAGTTGCTTGGCATCCAAGAGAGGCTTGATACTTGCTGTTGTCATCGCTGTTTGTTCTCTCACAAAACCGTAGGCAAACTAACCTCAGCCCTGCCGGAAGCAGGCTGTGACCCTTTCGCAGGTTGATTACCCTCTGGGGATCCCTGCCACTCGAGGTGGAACGCTTTACTGACAGACTTTGCCCTGCTGGTCGGCAGAAGGGCTGTCAGAGTTCTTGTTGGTTAGCTTACCACCCCCCGGCCCAAACTCAGCCCGGCAAGCCTTGAGAGTCGGAGGAGAGCGACATTCCGCCTGTTAGAGCTGGTCAATCTCCTTGCGCAAATTTTCCAACTCCAGATCGACCTCGCTCTCACTTGCGGTGGAAGGTTGGCCTGAGGACTTTGACCCTCCAGAGGGCAACTGACCCTGGATCGACGCCTTGAGCATCAGCAGCTCGTGATCTACATCCGAGCCACCCGCCTCCAAAGCGGCAAACTGGTTTTCCAAATTGTCTACCGCCAGCTCGGCTACTGCCGCCGACTGGGCCTCCAGGGAGTTCACCTTCTCCTCCATACGCTCAAAAGCAGCAAAGGCGCTTGTGGCGTCCACCCGCCCGATAACCTGATTGATTTGCTGGGAAGCCTTGGCGGCGCGGGCGCGAGCGATGAGCATGTCCTTTTTGGTCTTGGCCTCAGCGATCTTGCTCTCCAGCTTGGTCATGTTGGACTTCAGGATCTCCACCTGCTTAGTCTGCTCATCCAACTGCCGCTTCAGGCTTTGGGCAGTCTCGGCAAAGGTTTTCTTGCGCACCAGCGCTTCCCGAGCCAAGGCTTCGTTGTTGTTGCGCAGGGCCAACTCGGCGCGTCTTTGCCACTCATCAACACTCTGCTGTGCTTGCTCATACTGCCGCTCTATCCGCTTCTGGGCAGCAATGGCCTGGGCAACCGCTTGCCGCATCTGGTAGTGATCCTCAGACATGTCCTGAATGGTCTGGTTCAGGATTTTCTCCGGATCCTCGGCGCTGCTGACCAGCGCATTGATATTGGATCTAATGATTCGGCTGACCCGATCGAACAATCCCATCGGTTGCTTCCCCCTCTAGCGGTCTGACCTAATGCTACCCTTGCTGCTCTGATGCCTTCCAGTGCTTCTACTCCAGTATAGGGATCCATAGGGCTCCGCTGAAAAAAGCTGTAACGTTCTCTTGCCCCAATACCCTCCAGAGCCGATAATGCTTGCTTAACTTCGTTTGCTGACCGACAATCCCTGTTCTCTGATCGGGGCCATCCGCAGGTCGAAACGAAGTTGAGTTTGGCCGGTGTTGTTGGGAGTTCTCCGCCCCAGGTTCACGATTCAGGAGAGGGATCCGTGGCTCAGCGCCCGATTATTCTGGGTATTGTTGGCGATAGTGCTGCTGGGAAGACCACCCTTACCCGCGGCATTGCCCAAGTCTTGGGGGAAGAAAACGTCACTGTCATCTGCACCGACGACTACCACCGCTACGACCGCAAACAACGCGCTGAACTGGGGATTACAGCCCTCCATCCCGACTGCAACTACCTGGATATCGTTCAGCAGCACCTGACGCTCTTGCGCACCGGCCAGCCGATCCTAAAGCCCGTCTACAACCACAGCACCGGCACCTTTGACCCGCCAGAGTATGTCAAGCCCAACAAATACGTGATTGTCGAAGGGCTGCTGGGCTACTTTACCCGTGGTATGCGGGATAGCTACGATGTCAAGGTTTATTTGGCTCCCCCAGAACATCTACGCGCCCTTTGGAAGATTAAGCGAGACACCCGCAAGCGCGGATACACAGAAGAGCAAGTTCAAGAAGAGCTCAAAAAGCGCGAACCCGACTCAGAGGCTTTTATTCGTCCACAGCGCCAATGGGCCGATGTAGTGGTCACCTTTTACCCGCCCCAAGAGGGATCCAACCAAGACGAGGTATTGCTAAATGCGCGCCTGGTGCTGCGCCCCACCATTCCTCACCCAGATTTTTGGCAAATCCTCAATGCCCGCGACAATCACCTTAGCTCTGCCATTCGTTTGGATTTGGATCGGGATATGGGCAAGCCCGTCGATGTTTTGCAGATTGATGCCCATGCTACGGCCAGCCAAGTGATTGAGCTGGAGCGGATGCTCTGCAACGAAATCCCTTACCTGGGCAAGTTCTGTAGCTTAGAGGGAAACCCCAATATCGGCCAATTGATCGGCACCACCGGCGAGCTGCTCCAGAGCTATCCCCTGGCTTTGACTCAATTGCTGATCACCTACCACATGCTAAAAGCGGCCAACATCTACCAATAGAGTCCGTGGCGGCGAGGGATCCCCAGTTTCGCAAAACCTGCAGGGTAAGGCTCGGCCCAGCACGGTAACCCGCTCCCAGAGCAGAGTCTTGTGAGCTTCTGTCAAGGACATGGGCTGTGCTGGAATTGAACCAGCGGCTCCCACCGTGTCAAGGTGGTACTCTACCACTGAGTTAACAGCCCCTACGAGCGATGCCGCTGTGCATCTGCCTGAAGGCCGGAAACAAATAATATCACATCTTAACCTGTCCCATTGGGGTCAACCTAGGTGGAGAGTGGACAGGTGCCCTATTTCAAATCAAAAAGGGGATCCGGTCAGCAACTGGTAGTGCAACACCTGGGGTGGGCGAGCAAAGTAGGGCCCGATGAGGGCACGCCAGCGGACAAAGTTTTCCGATTGGCGAAAGTTGACCAGATGGGCCTCTAGGGATCCCCACTGAACGAGCAGTAGGTATTGCTGAGGGTGCTCCAGACAGCGCTGCAGTTGGTGCCCTTGGTAGCCGTCGGTCTGCTGCAAATAGATGAAAGCTTGAGCGATGGCGGCTTCAAAGGCGGCTTCAGAGCCGGGGGTAATTTCAAACTGAGCCACCTCAAGGATGGAGGAAGCAGTCATGGGTTAGGTATGCAGGCCGCATTCGGTTTTGCTTGTGCCCTTCCAGCGTCCAGAGCGGGGATCCGCCCCTGGCTCAACAGGCGCAGTGCAGTGGAGGCAGCCGATACTGGGGTAGTGGCGATCGTGCAGGGGGTTGTAAGGGATCCCGTGGTCAAGGATGTATTTCCAAACTTGGCCATTTGTCCAGTCAGCCAGCGGGTTGAGTTTGAGGCGGTTGCGCTTGCCGTCCCACTGCACCTTGCCGATATCGGCGCGGGTGGGGGATTGTTCCCGACGCATCCCTGTAATCCAAGTGGTGCAACCGGCCAGAGCACGATTCAAGGGCTCCACCTTGCGGATGTTGCAGCAGAGGTCGGGGTTAGAGCGATACAGTTCTGGCCCGTATTGAGCTGCCTGCTCTTCCGGGGTAAGCAAGGGCTTGAAGATCTGCAGTTGCAAGTGGGGGTAGCGCGCCAACACCTGCTCCCGCAGTTGTAGGGTTTCCGGGAAGTGAAAATCGGTGTCCAGAAAAAAAGCGCGAACACGGGGGTTAATCGCCGTGAGCAGATCGATCAGCACTAGGTCTTCCGGGCCAAAGCTACAGGCCAGCACCAGCCCATCTCCAAATTCTTCAACCGCCCAGGTGAGCAGGTCGCTTGCCGACAAAGGCTCAAACCGTTCGCTCAGGGACGCCACTTGAGGTTGATACTGCTCCCGCAGCGCTTGAGCCGCCAGCTCCCAGCGGCTAGAAGGAGAAAGGCTTGCTGTCATAGGGGGAAGACACCGAACTCGACGATTTTTGCTTTTTTTAATCTACACTAATTCGGTCAAGCTTTAGGGGTTTTGATTACCAGGCGGCAGCGGGCAGAGGGAGAGAGCGGGATCCCTTGGCCCGGAGAGGGATTTGTCCCCAGCGATCCCGTCGGATCCCCATCACCAAGCCGTGCCAGAGGGGGCTGGGATCCAATGCCGGCAACTTAACCCAGTGGTAGCGCAACACCCCTCGCCGTGGGTTCACCTCCAGCTCAAACACCCGCAGAGCCGAAACCGGCCCCACCAGAGGAGGTGCTGTCAGGTAGGGGATCCCATCGCGGACATACACCTTCGGCACATGCAGGTGGCCACTCAGCACCGCCACCACCCGTCCGTGACGGGCCAAGAGAGCGTGTAGCGCCGAGGCTGGTTCGCTGAGGAGCCGGTACTTGCGAAACAAAACCGCGTCCATTTGAGTGGGAGCAATGAAGGGCGGCTGATGGATCAGTAGGATCAGCCATTCTTCCGGCACCGTTTGCAGATGTTCGTCCAGCCAGTGCAGTTGGGAGGGGCGTAGCACGCCCTGAGGTAAAGGGAAGCGTCCTAAGCTGGCGTCGAGGGCAATCAAGCGGATCCCGGGCAGAGGGGAAAGGCTGTAATCGACGTAACCGGTGGGAGCCAGGGACAGGGGAAATTGGCTTTGGCACCAACGGATAAACTGATCTCGGTTAAAGCGTCCCTTTCTCCTCAGGGTGTCGATATCGTGGTTGCCCAGGCTGAGGTAATAGGGCACCCGCAGTTGGGCAACAATCTCCTGGAAAGATTGAAAGCTCTCCGGATCCGCTTGATCCACCAAATCCCCGGTAAACACCACGAAGTGCAGATCGGGCACCTGGTTGAGATGGGCAACGGCGGCTTCCAACTGGCGGCGGGGGGAATCGGACATCCACCAACAGCGGCACCCCGTCTCGGGCATCAGGTGGACATCTGAGACTTGAGCAAAGCAAATGCGTTGGGTTGCCATTGTTTAGGTACTTATTCACACCTCACGCCCGCATCATAGTCAATGAGGGGCCGGGGGGCTATGGGCTTCTCTTAACCTCAGCTGGGAGCCATCGGCAACTGGGGCACAGGTAGGGCTGTGAAAGGGGCGCGCAGACTGGTCAAATTGGTCTGAGAGGGTTTCCCAGGCTGTCACCCCCAACTTCTCTCCCAGCAGGAGAGATTGAATGGATTGATGAGTAGTAAAGCGGTCTGTATCCTTTGCTCCATCCCATACTTCCCGGCTCTGGAAAACTGACGGATACAGTGCTTCAACACCGACCACATCCCCTCAATCCGATTCAACTCTGGTGTATACACAGGCAAGGGAGATTGGGTCGCCAAAATCCGGTTTACCCCCTTGCCCATCAAGCCGTGGGATCCAACCGCATCAACACCTGCCCAAACTCCACCGATTGCCCATTGCTCACCAAAATCTCGGTCACCACGCCTGCCGCTTCGGCCTCGATCTCGTTCATCAGCTTCATGGCCTCGATGATGCACAGGGTTTGGCCCTTGTTCACCCGTTGGCCAACCCGCACAAAGTCAGGTTCACCTGGAGCTGGGGCGCTGTAGAAAGTGCCCACCATTGGTGACGTCACGTCTATCCAATGGCTGGGGGTGGATTTGGGAGCAGTGGGAGGAGGGGGCGCTTCTGCAGGAGCAGGAGGAGGCGCAGAGGAGACAATAACCGGACTGGCGGGGGTGGAGGAGAGCTCAGTCGGGATCCCTTTGCGCAAGGTGAGGCGAAAATCTTTGAACTCCAGAGTTAGCTCGGTAACATCGCTCTCTTGCAGAGCGGCCAGGAGAAGACGAATTTCCTGCCAATTGACAACATCCAAGGGAAGGTTCACTCCTGATGCATCACCTGTCCACAACAGAAATCCATAACCGAAAAGGAGAGGGAGAACTCACTCCCGGCCCAGATAGGTGTCGGTGCGGGTATCGACCCGAATCCGTTCTCCAACCTTGATGAACAAAGGCACCTGGATCTCAGCACCGGTCTCCAGCTTGGCCGGCTTGGTTCCCCCAGTGGCGGTATCTCCTTTCACCCCTGGATCTGTTTCCACCACTTCCAGAACAACGGTGTTGGGCAGCTCCACATCGATCACCTGCCCATTCCAGCGCAAGATTGACACTTGCATGTTTTCTTTCAGATATTTCACGGCGGAGCCAATTTGGGCGGCGGTAATTGGAGCCTGCTCATAGGTCTCCATGTCCATAAACACCAAGTTGTTCCCTTCCGCGTAGAGATACTGCATCTCGACTTTTTCGATGGTGGCTGCGGGCAGGGTTTCACCGGCGCGGAAGGTTTTCTCCACAACGTTGCCAGTCTGCATGTTTTTGAGCTTAGTGCGCACAAAGGCTGCCCCCTTGCCGGGTTTCACATGCTGGAACTCGATCACCTTGTAGGGAGCTCCGTCAACTTCTACAGAGACGCCAGGGCGCAAATCGTTGCTTGAGATCATGTCAGCAGAGGGATCCGTTGCTTAGACTTCCCAATCTTACCGTGACGATGGGGCACTCCGTTCGCGCTGGGGAGGCGGAGTCCGATTCAGCCCTCTGAGATCAATCGGGGGCTGGCGACCGTAGAGGGGCAGCACCTCCTGCCACTGAGGGCGCAATCCGGCCCGAAAATCGGCGCGGGCCAATTCTGCCAACGCCACCACAGGTGCAGAATCCACAAAATCGTCGGTATCTACAGATAAAGCTTGCGGCCAATGGCGGAGAAGGGCCTGCCAAGCCTCTTCCTCCCAAAGCTGATCGGCCACTTCTGCAGCGACACCCTCTTCTGTCACCCGATACACGCCGCCATACCACTCTTCTCGTTTGGCGTCCATCTGCACCGCCACCGTCAAGGGCTGGGGCGGGGATCCCTGCTCCTGCCACACCTGGCGGGCGAGGACGGCCAAAGCCGAGTAGCCAAACACGGGAATGCCCAGTTGCTGGCCCAGCAGACGGGCCACGCTCACCCCCAAACGGCTGCCCGTAAAGCTGCCCGGCCCCAAAGCTACAGCGATCCCAGCTATCTGCGACCAAGCCTGACCGGCCAAGAAGACTTTCAAGCAGGGGTGCAACTGCGCTGCCATCTCCCGATCCAGCCACCAGCTCTGACTGCGGGTTTCTCCCAGCCCCGGCTCCAACGGCAGCAGGGCCAGGCCCAAAACGGGCGTGGTGGTGTGGATCCCTAAAATCCAGCGGACAAGCGACATGGCCTCTCTCAGGATCAAAAAAGGTAGTTGACGAAACTTAACGGATGTTTTAAGTTTAGGTTGTCAATCTTCGCGCTTCCTTAGGGAAGTT
>NZ_JANSIK010000172.1:0-2487 GCF_047462035.1 Synechococcus sp. R5-15
AACAAACAGAATGCTATCGCTGCATAGTTGAACAGTGATGTTCAGCAGTGTTCAGCGTAAATGTATCAGGCGACGACAAGCCCAAGAGCAGTTTGGCCACCGCAAGCGAGTCTATGGATGTCAGCAGCGTAAGTCATTGGATAGGGGTGGGGGCTGTCGCCCTAGCCTCCATCCTTTGGGCTGAGATCGTGCGGGATGTGCGCCATTGGCTGGCCCACCGGTGGCCCTGGCTGATGCCCAAACACATCCTGCACCACCGCCTGTTCCGCCCCGACCTTAGCGTGGTGGATGCACAGCTGTACCGAGAATCCCAGTGGCACCACGACGTTCCCGAAGCGGCGACGATGATCCTGGCCGGGATCCCTTGGGTGGTGGTATTGGGCCAGGGATCCTGGCTGTACGGCCTGGCGGCAACGGTGGGCATTCTCTACTCGGCCAGTTTCTGGGTGGCTGGTATGCTGCGCGGCTACGGGCTGGCCTTGGAGACCGATATCACCCACCGACCGGGGCCTTTCCCCGTTCCTCCCAGCCAATGGCATGTCAACCGCGCCTACCACTGGCGGCACCACTTCGACGATACCAACGCCTATTTTTGCGGCACCCTGACTCTCGTAGATCGGCTCATGGGCACCAGTCTCTCCTTGAAAGGCAAGCGAGTAGCCGTCACCGGCGCCTCCGGCACCCTGGGCCGGGCCTTGCTCAAGCATTTTCACCAGCAGGGGGCCAAAGTCATCGCCCTCAGCTCCCATTCGGATTCGGTTCACATCGAAGTGGACGGCCAGATCCAGCCGGTGGAGACCGTTCGCTGGCAGGTGGGGCAAGAGGGATCCCTGGCTGAGCTGCTGGAGCGGGTGGATATCTTGGTGCTCAACCACGGCCTGAACGTCCACAGGCAACGGGATCCCGAGTCTGTCCGCCAGTCCTATGCCGTCAACACTTTCTCCAGTTGGCGCCTAATGGAGCTGTTCTTCCAGACGGTGCGCGGCAACCCCGAAATGGCCACCAAAGAGGTGTGGGTGAACACCTCAGAGGCTGAGGCTAGCCCTGCTTTCAGTCCCCTCTACGAGCTCTCCAAGCGGGCCCTAGGCGATCTGGTTACTCTGCGCCGCCTCGATGCTCCCTGTACAGTGCGCAAGCTCATCCTCGGCCCCTTCAAGAGCCAGCTCAATCCCATTGGGGTTATGTCGGGAGATTGGGTGGCCGCTCAGATCTTGGCCCAGGCCAAACGAGATTGCCGCAACATCATCGTCACCATCAACCCCCTCACCTACCTGCTTTTCCCCCTCAAAGAGCTGGCCGTGAGCACCTATTTCCGCTTGTTTAGCCGTCGGTCTCCAAGGACTCCGTCCCGCGAGCGCGAACAGACAGGGATCCCTGCCCCCAACCCAGATCCTGCAGGTGGGGCCGAGTCCGGTGATTTGCCTTTGGTTTAGTTAAAAGGAACTAGATCCCAACCCGTTCCATAGCTCTATGGCATTGGGCGCAAAAGTGGAGTAAGACAAGAGCAGGTTCCTTGGCGTCAGCAGGGTGGGATCCCTTGCGCCAATACGAACTTTTGGGGAGCGAGAGTGCCCTCCTTGGGTTTGCAGAAATACAGCAGTTCGATCCCTGATGAGCGTTGGGTGTGAGGAGTAGGAGTGAGCGTGAACATGGTGCGACAGTGGGTGAGCGCAGTACTCTGCGTGGTGGGTGGATCGTTGATGTCGGGGCTTTTGTCCGGCTGTGCCATCCCGATGCCTTCGGCATCTGCGGGAGTTTCTGAAGTCCAAGTGCGCTTGGTGCATGTGGCCCCCAATGCCCCTCGGATCGACTTGGAAGTGGGAGGGGTGAGAGCTGCTCGGGGCATAGCCTATGGCTCGGTGAGCGAGTACGTGCGCATACCGGCGGGCGAGTACGACATTGTTTTGTTTTCAACGCCTGAGAACCCTGGCCAGCCTGCGAGTTCTTTGGTTGCGGCCAGAACCGTAGCCAATCTCAGGGGCGGGGGAGTATTCTCGGTGGTTGCTGCCAACGAGCCGAATCGCATGACGGCCCTGGTGCTGGAAGACAACATCCATCCGCCCTTTGATCAAGCCCTGGTGCGGTTTGTCCACGCTGCTCCCGATGCGCCGGCCCTGCAATGGCAAGGGGAGCAAGGGCGGGTACTGCTGCCCCAGTTGGCGTTTGGACAAGTATCCACCTTTCAAGCTATGCGCCCCGGCTTTACCCAAATTCAAGTGGCCATAGCCCCTTCAGCCTCCGCGCCAGGTGTGCAGTCGGCTCCCAGCCGGAGCATTCCCCTGCAGCGGTTTGACCTGCAGCTGGAGGCGGGGAAAGTCTATACCCTCTATGTAGCGGGATTGTTGCGCAGCAATCCGGCCCTAAGCCTGGTGCTGGCAGAGGAAACTCGAGCTCGCAGGCTCCTATAGCCAAGGTGTTTCGGTCTGATACATTTACGCTGAACACTGCTGAACATCACTGTTCAACTATGCAGCGATAGCATTCTGT
>NZ_JANSIK010000173.1:0-7796 GCF_047462035.1 Synechococcus sp. R5-15
AACAAACAGAATGCTATCGCTGCATAGTTGAACAGTGATGTTCAGCAGTGTTCAGCGTAAATGTATCAGGTTCAGGCGCTCTGCAGAGGTTGCCAACGAATTGACCGTTCTCGGCCCAGTTCCACCACAAACTTCACTCCCTTGTCTTCCCGACTCAGCTTCACCAGGTAGGAGAGTTCCTGTTGGCTGAACACATGCCCCTCGTAAAACCAAAACACCAACCCCTTAGCTTTTGGGGGCAAGGTGGCCCGATACTGCTCGATCAACGCGGGAAAGAAATAGGTGCGCCGCTCCGATTTGCCCAGCGTGGCAGGCCGTACCCCATGAATGCGCGTCAAATAGCTGGCCAGATCCCCGATTCCCTTGCTGGAGAGGGTGACCACCTCATACCCAGCTCCGCGCAGCCGCCGCAGGTAATGTCCTTCGGACCCCCCCTCTGGGGTTACAAAGATGGCCAAAGCCCCAGATTGCTCCAGTTGCTGCACAAACTTTGCACCTGAGCCGACCAGCAGCATAGGAAGAACTCCATTACTCGTCTAGGGTTGGACAAGCAGCCCACCTGCGCTCATTGTAACGGGATGGCGCCTGAAGCTGGGGATAGAAGCTGCCAATGGAACCCATAGAATACTGGCTATCTCCCTGTTTTGCAGAAGGGAGCGTAAAGAAGGGTTAAGATACGGGTAACCTGCTTGCAGGTCTCAACCCACAGGTGGCGGACAAAGGCGGATGGATCCCCCTAGTAGGGATGGCCTCCCCGCCACTTACACAGCGACAACAGATGAACCTCATCATGCGACGACGCGAGCTGTTGACCTTGGCGGTGGCCGGGTTGATTACAGCACCCCTCAGCTTAGCAGGAGAGCAAAGAGCAATGGCCCAACAGACTTATCCCTTCACCAAAACCGACGCCGAGTGGCGGCAACTGCTCACCGAAGAGCAATACTATGTGCTGCGCCGAGAGGGCACTGAGCCCCCCTTCCGCAACGCTTACTACGACAACAAGGCCCCAGGTATCTATGTCTGTGCCGGCTGTGGTCAGGAGCTGTTTTCCTCGGCGGCCAAGTACGACAGTGGCACCGGTTGGCCCAGCTTTTGGGAGCCGATTGCTCCCCATGTGATCGGCACCAAGACGGACTGGAAATTGTTTGTGCCCCGCACGGAAGTCCACTGCTCTAACTGCGGTGGGCATCTGGGGCATGTGTTTCGGGATGGCCCCCCACCCACGGGTTTGCGCTACTGCATCAATTCTGCTGCCCTCAAGTTCATCCCAGCCACCACTTAGAAATCCTCTTGGCTCCAGCTAAAACTGAGCCGCCTGTCTGGGTGAGCCTATGTCGGACTACACGTTCCTGGATGCTGCTTCGATTCTGCTGCGGGAGGGCCTAGAGGCTCTCTTGGTGCTGGTGGCACTGCTGGCCCTTATGAGCAAGAGCGGGCAATCGGCTCAGAAGCGCTGGGTGTGGATAGGGGGATCCGCGGGCTTGCTGGCAGCGGTGATGCTCGGTCTGCTGGTGAAGCTGTTTTTCCAGCAGATGCTCACCCACACGCGACAAGAGGTGCTGGAAGGGATCACCGGGCTGGTGGCAGCAGGTTTGTTGTTCTCGGTCAGCCTTTGGTTGCACCGCCGGGCTGCAGTGGCTTCTTGGCAAACCTTTGTGCGGGAACAGGCGCAGGCGGCACTGGCCACGGGTCAGGTTTTTTCCTTGGCTTTTCTGGCCTTTGTGGCGGTGTTTCGCGAGGGGGCGGAAACGGTGCTGTTTTATGTGGGGTTGGCCTCTTCCCTCTCGGCAAAAGATTTTTGGGCGGGGATCGGCCTGGGATCCCTGGTGTTGGTGGCGGTGGCGATCTTGCTGCTGCAGGTGGGGCTGAAATTGCCGCTGGGAGTTTTTTTCCGGGGTCTAAGTCTGCTGATTTTCTACTTGGGCTTTAAGTTTTTGGGCAGTGGCTTGCACGCTCTACAGGTGGCGGACTGGCTGCCCATCACTCCTCTTGTTGGGATCCCAAAGCTGCGCTGGCTGGGCATATATCCCACTTGGCAGACGCTGCTCCCCCAACTGCTGCTGCTGGGAATAGCTTTCGCCTTGTGGGTGAGGCAATGGCTGCGGGCTGATTCTGCTCAGAGGCTTTCTTCGTGAAAAACGCTCTCCACCGGCACTGGGGATCCCATAAGCCATAAGTTTGATGAATCCCTGTCCTGGTTTTGATGGATGGCAATGATGCAGGTCACAATTTCATAGTCGTTTCAGGTTGGGACAAGGCGACCGAGGTACTGGGAAAAGCCTTCTGGCCCTGTGCATCTAACGTTTTAAGTGCGGGTGCAGTGTCCTGGTTTGAATCAAAATGACCCTAAAAAGAAAGCGCTCTGTACGTCGCGCCTGAAACCGCACCCAGTCAAGCCTTCCAGTCCAAGAAAGCAAAGCCTACCGGCAGGGATCCGGCAGGCCGCTGGATTTTGTCGGAGATCCCCAGTAGGAAACCCTGTCGATCGCTACGGAATCGACAGAGAGCATCCACTCTGTGGGGTTCCCGAGAATCAGGTATCGTAGACCCGGCATTCAACAGCATCTGGGTTTTCGGCGCAGTGCTGCTCTAGGCTGCTGGGAGTCCTCGGCTGGTGGCTGCGAGCTGCCAGCACTTCTTCAACCGCATCCCAGGCCGCACGGCAGTGGGGATCCCCTTCGCCGTACTCAGAGCAGACGTTGCGAGCATTTTCCAGCTCTTTGGCGATCACTTCAGACAGTCCCATGTTCTCAAGCTCCTTTAGACTAGATGGGGCCGGTGGCCCGCTGATGTAACCGGCTGACGCAAATCTGCAGGGATCCAGCGTAATCCCGGATCAACAAGTAGAAACCAGCCGATCCAGACGGGGAATAAGTTCAGGATAATGACCTTGTGCCAACCGAATTGATCAACCGGATACATTACCCATTCTAAACAGTGACGGCAGGGGGGTGCAGCTGCGCTTTCGCGATCTCTTTGGGATCAGGATGCGCAGGGATCCCTCAGGCTCCAAACAGTTGTTCAATCCGTTGCCGCACCTGCTCTGGGGATCCCTGTTGACGCACTTGGCCTTCCGAGAGCAAAATCGCCCCATCTGCCCACTCCAGTTCTGCCAGCCGATGGGTTACCCAGAGGGCGGTGATGCCTTCTTGATCCACCAGTTGCCGGATGCACCGCAGCAAATCCGCCTGGCTATCGGGATCCAACAGAGCTGTCGGCTCGTCCAAAAGCAGCACCTCACTGCGCCGGGCCAAAGCCCCTGCCACCGCCACCCGTTGCTTCTGTCCGCCGCTGAGGCCGTGGATGGGCCGACGGATCAGGTGCTTTAATCCGACTTGCTCCAAGGCTGTTTCCACCCGCTGGTGAATTTCCGCCAAGGTCAGAGCCTCTGCTCCCAAGCCAAAGGCCACATCGGCTCCCACCGTGGGCATGAACAGTTGGTGATCCGGGTTTTGAAACACATAGCCCAGCCGACCGCGAATCTCCAGGTGGCCCGAAAGGGGCTGGGGATGGGTCAGGGATCCGGACAACAGTTGCAACAAAGTGGACTTGCCGCTGCCATTGGGCCCCAACAGCATCCACAACTGGCCCTTGGGAATGACAAAACTGCACGCCTGCAAAACCGGCGGACGTTCCGGCCAAGCAAAGGTCAGGCTCTCCACCCGAATGGCCACCTCAGACATGGGGATCCCTTAGCGGCAGAGAGAAAAGGGCTGTCCTCAGCTTTGCAACTGGGCCAAAAAACCGGGACGGGCTCCCATGGGGCTGGCGCCGCCCGACTTGGAAGTCATTTGCACGCCACATAGCTCACCGGTGAGCAGGAACACCTTTTTGCCGGTGCGGTCGCAGGTCAGCTCCAAACTCTGAGGGGATCCGCTCTGCAGAGCATTGACGATGCTTTGGTAGGCCCGGTTGGCCGCTTCTTCCTCTTTTTGGTGGACAACGATGGGGGCAGGGTTCCCTTTCAGGAGCAGTTCCAGAGTGTACATGGCTGACCGTTGCGTAGTGGGCCGTGGGACAAAAGAGAGGCACCCAGAGGACGCCGTTGGCGACAGCAGGACGAAGTCCTTTTCCAGTATCGCAGGTTGGGCCAGGGTACCGGCAGGCTCAACAAATGACGGGGGAGTTTCTCTCGCCAGATTAGGCCAGGCCGGTGCCGAGAAAAGGCAGCAGGCTAATCAGCAACAGGCCCAACGTGGCCAGGGATCCCGCCAAGAAGGAGAGGGATCGCCCAATGGGAATATCGGCAATGTAGAAAAAGTTGTAGAGCAGCCGCGCCAGCAGAAACACCCCACACAGCACAGCTACCCCTTCATCTCCGCTGAGGCCAAAATACCAGGGATCCGAGTGAGGGCCGGTGATGTAGGCGATCAACGCTGCTGCCGCAAACATCCCAAAGGTCTCAAACCCGTTGGCGTGGGCCCAGGTGGCCCGTTGCCCGTAGGGAGGTAGCCTATCGAACATAGCCCGAGGGGCATGCAGGTCGTAGCCGACGCGGGCACGGGCATAGCCCACCACCCCCATGGGCAGATAGACCAAGAGCATGGCTGCCGCAATAGAGAACAGGGGGATAGCTGCGAGAGGAAGGCTTGGCAACATAAGGCAAAAGGACGGTGCAAGATAACAGGGGAGAGGAAGGAGCCCAGCTCGGGCAGGAGCTATTGCCGGGAAAATCAACACCAGAACCATTATCCATCTATCGGGCTGTCTATCCAGGCAGATGCTTGCGTCAGGAAATCTTGCGGATTTGCCGGCGGCGCTCCTCATATTCAGCGCGGGTGATCAAGCCCTGTTTCAACAGGCTTTCCAACTGCTGTTCGGGATCCCGAGCTTCTCGGCCTTCCACACTGGTCCACTCCAGCTCGATCAACTCTCGGTTGAATCGAAAATCGAAATCGGCATTGCTCATGGTCAGGATCCACAGCCCTTCCAGCAAACAAAGGGCGCGTACCCCGTAGCTGAGAATCTGCAGCGGGATGGAAGGAACGAACACCATCAGCCCCACCACCAAGTAGCCCCAGCCCCAGCGTTGGTGCCTCATATAGAAGCGCTGCAACCCTGGAATGAACACCCCCAGCATCGCCAGCCAGCCGGCCACCTCGCGGACCAACCGCCGACGATCCTGTGGGGGCATATCAGGGCCCCTGCTCTCGGCCATAGACTGCACCAGCTAGATGTGCCATTAAGCTAGCTCAGTTTTGGCCGCACAGGGCTCAGGAACTTGGATCCAACCTCAGAAGATTTTTGAGCAGCATCCCGCCGCCTATACTTGATGGGGGCGGTTCGGGGAAGGAACATGGCAGAGCGGGAGCTATCGGTAGCGATCTTGGCAGCGGGCAAGGGCACCCGGATGCGATCACGGCTGCCCAAGGTGCTGCACAAGCTGGGATCCCTGTCTTTGATCGAGCGGCTGCTGCGCACGGTGCTAACCTTGAAACCCCACCGCTGTCTGGTGATTGTGGGTTATGAACAGGAGCAGGTGCGCCAAGCCCTGCGGGAGTACCCGGTTGAATTTGTGGAGCAGGCCCAGCAATTGGGCACCGGACACGCCGTTCAGCAACTGTTGCCCGTCCTGGGCGATTTTCAGGGGGATCTGCTGGTGATCAACGGGGATGTGCCCCTGCTGCGGGCGGAAACCCTGCAAGCTTTGGTGGAGCGCCACCGCCAGATGAACCCAGAGGTAACCTTGCTCTCGGCTCAGGTGGCGGATCCCTATGGCTATGGGCGGGTATTTTGCGATGCCCAACAGCGGGTGCTGGAACTGGTGGAAGAGCGAGACTGCACCCCGGCCCAACGGCAAAATCGCCGCATCAACAGTGGGGTGTATTGTTTCCACTGGCCGGCTCTGGCCCAGGTTTTGCCCCATCTCAACAGCAACAACGCACAGCAGGAGTACTACCTAACAGATGCCGTCAAGCGGGTGGGCAAAGCCATCGCTCTGGATGTTGCCGATCCGCAAGAAATTGTGGGCGTCAACGACCGCCGCCAACTGGCCCAGGCGTACCAGATTTTGCAGGATCGCCTCAAGGAAGCCTGGATGGAAGCCGGGGTCACCTTTGTGGATCCCGACAGCAGCAGCCTCGAGGAAACGGTGGAATTGGCCCCCGATGTGGTGATCGAGCCCCAAACCCATCTGCGAGGGGTGTGCCGCATTGGCTCGGGAACCCGCCTGGGGCCGGGCAGTTGGATCGAGTCCAGCGAGATTGGATCCGGCTGTCACATTCTCTACTCGGTGGTCAGCCACAGCCGCATCGGCAACCACGTCTGGATAGGCCCCTACGCCCACGTGCGCCCCCACAGCCAGATTGGGGATCATTGCCGCATCGGCAACTTTGTGGAAACCAAAAATACCCAGATTGGATCCCACAGCAACGCCGCCCACTTGGCCTACCTGGGCGATGCCAAGCTGGGATCCCAGGTCAACATCGGGGCGGGCACCATCATCGCCAACTACGACGGCCAGCAAAAGCACTTTACCGAAATTGGGGATCGCAGCAAAACAGGCGCCAACTCGGTTCTGGTGGCTCCTTTGCAGGTGGGATCCGATGTCACCATTGCTGCCGGCTCCACCATCCCTGCCCGCTACCCCCTGCCGGATGACTGCTTGGTGATCGCTCGCTCCCGCCCGGTGGTCAAGCCCGGTTGGCGACTTGGGATCCGCTCCTCCCGCCGCCAAGAGCTCCAGCCCATGCCACCGGGATCCCTCAAGATTTATCCCTTGCGCCTCTTCCCCGGCCAAGATCTCAAGCAGGAACTGGAGCGAGTGGCCCGGCAGCAGCCCTTGCAAGCGGGGTTTGTCCTCAGCGCCGTCGGCAGCCTTAGCCAAGCCACCCTGCGCCTGGCCGACCAAACGGGGGATCACCTGTTGTCGGAACGCCTGGAGATCCTGGCCCTGAGTGGATCCCTGTGCCCTGACGGAGTCCATCTCCATCTCACCGTTGCCGATGCCCGAGGCCAAACCTGGGGGGGACACCTGCGCCCCGGCTGCCTCATCTACACCACCGCCGAAATTGTCCTCGCCGACAGCCCGGAGTATCGCTTCTCCCGTCAACCGGATCCGGCCACCGGCTACCTGGAGTTGCACATCCAACCCGTGGCAGGGGATCCCTGCTGGCCGTCCCCACCCCCCCAACCCCAGCAAAACCAGCAGACAAAACCAGAGGCTGACAACAGCAGGCCGAAAAGCCTACAGTAGTCAACATGAGTTACCTAAAGCTAAAGGGGGCTTGTGAGCGCCAAGCCGAAAGCTTCACGGAACTCATGGACGCTTTGCGGTGTGGCGGGCATGTTACTGGGTTTTCGGACGCAACTCATTCTTAACCGCAAGCAAACAACTCTAGCCGCCCAACACGCTGGGGTAGCCCGCCACGCCTATAACTGGGGCTTAGAAGTCTGTCGGCAAGCCCTGGAGAACCAGCAAAAACTTCCCACCGCCATTGACCTGCACAAGCGCCTAGTGGCCGAGGTGAAGAAAGAACATCGCTGGTACTACCAGGTCTTCAAATGCGCCCCTCAGCAGGCATTACGCAACTTGGAGCAAGCCCTTAAGCGCTGGCGGGGTGGGTTGGGGAAGTTTCCCCGCTTCAAACGCAAGGGAGTGCGAGACAGCTTTTACCTGGAAGGGAGTATTCGCACTTCTGGCAACCGCATCAAGGTACCTATCTTCGGTTGGCTGCGCTGTGCAGAGCTGCTCCCGGTGACCACACCCAAGAACGTGGTTGTTAGCTTGAGAGCATGACTCTAGTCAATAATAAGCTCAACTATACTGAAAATAATGTATAATATGTTCAGTACGG
>NZ_JANSIK010000174.1:0-664 GCF_047462035.1 Synechococcus sp. R5-15
AGTGGCGTGGGGCAGGAATGCCCGACCGCGAGGTAAGGACTCCGTCCTGCTGACGGGAAGGGTGGCCCGCTCTCTGTCCACAGGACGAGCGCCGGGAGGATGTCACCATACTCCCCTGCCCAAAGGCAGAGGATTCTGGCTCTTGGTTCCAAGACAGCACTTGCCGTATCGGGTTGCCCCTTTACGACAGCGGTGCCCATCTCCCCAAGCGGGGCAGTTCCCTTCTGCCCTAAGTACCGTTGAAGAGAAAGGGCAAAACCTATTTAGGTTGCTTGCGTAGTCGCCGGACTACCGGGTTTTTTAAGTGGTTGACTACTCTACTACTGGTCTAGAGTACAGCACAAAAGCTGCCGTGAACGGCAGGGCTTTAGACCCAATTCTTTGGTAAAACAATTGCCAATAAAATGCCAATAAAAGGCTACCCGCTTGCTCGCCTTGCAGGGGCCAACTCAAGCGCTAGACCAAGAGAGCCAAGGTTTTTTTAACTCAGCACAGGTGTCTTTGGGGCAAGGGATCCATCCGACAAGCGCCAACCGACTGCCAGTTGTTTCTAAGTAAACTACCCGACCCTGACTGCTTCGCAGTACAGGGCGAGCTTTCGGTAGCCCTGCAGTTGGCAAGCCAACCACGAACCTCTAGGCTGGTTTACAGCAGCCCCCAAAAG
>NZ_JANSIK010000175.1:0-1047 GCF_047462035.1 Synechococcus sp. R5-15
ACCTTCGGAAACAAGCCGGAAACACCGGGGGCCGCTCCTCTGGCTACAGCTCGGGGTTGGGGGGATCTAACGGCAGGATTTTTCTTGGGAGGTATGGGTGGCGTGTTCGCTGCCTATTTCCTGCTGGAGAACTTTGCCGGGATCGACGCCATCTTTCGAGGGCTGGTGAATTAGTTGTCAAGTTTGTCAAGTCACTTGAGAGGAGCAAAATCATGACCGGTTCTTACGCTGCTGCTTATCTTCCTTGGATTTTTATCCCCATTGTTGGTTGGCTGCTTCCTGCAGTGGGCATGGCAGTGCTTTTTTTGTACATTGAGCGGGACTAGTCCCGGAGTGCTTTGATACTCACTAGTGCTGATTAATTTCAATTATTTCAGGCTAGAGATCAACCCCAGATATTGAGGCAGGGATCCCTTTTTTAGGGATCCCTCTCTTTTGGTCAGGATGATTTCCATCCGCGCTACCAGAGTCCCGAAAGGCGAAGGCTGTCCCCTCACCTCTTTTTTTTAGGAAGGGAGCATTTCCAAAGGACTTTAGATTGGAGCAGGATCCGGCGAGCTGATCCCATGCTAACGAGGAAAAGGGCAGCTTCTGCAACACCCTTTTAAGTTTTAAGAAGGAGGAGTCGATGGCCAGCCTTAACTTTCCAACCCTGCGTATAGGCGATCCCATTCAAGAGGGCAGTTTCCAGGTTTTCCCTCTCTTTTCTCAGGGGGAGCAGGAAGTTGCCTATCGCCTTCCAGATCTGCAAACCAAGGAAGCAACCATCACCGAGGTGAGCGAGGCCGGAGCAGTACCTCACCTGGTTGTGGAAAACCACAGTGAGTTCCTATTGCTGCTGGGAGTACCGAGCAGAGTCCCAGCGGGGCGACCAAGGCTCAGCTCTGTTCCATGACGGGAAGGTGGTTTATCTCTCGGCAGTCTCTCGGCGGTAGTACCGAACTCCTCGCCTAAACCCGTTCCTCCTGCAGGGGATCCCTAGGTCGTGTTGATCTTATGTTAGGATAGAGAGAATAATTTATAGAGGAAAGAGGATGAAGTTGGTTT
>NZ_JANSIK010000176.1:0-18742 GCF_047462035.1 Synechococcus sp. R5-15
CAGAGCAGGCTCAGGGCTACTGAAAGCCCGCTCCGTACCGCTTTAGCGGTCGGAGTCGGGTAGTTTACAGTCTCAGTCGGAGATGCTGCTGTTGCCCTCCAATTCTGCTGATTTGTCCGACCGGCTCTCCAACCCCGTTCACGTAAGCGGGCCGGAGGCCCCAGGCTCTGCCGCCTAGCACCCCCAGCTTCGGTTGCTGCTTTTGCTGTTCAAATCCCCATGGCAGAACCCCAACGGCTACAGAAGCTCTTGGCTCAGCAGGGATTGGCCTCGCGTCGCCAGGTGGAAGCCTGGATCCTGGCCGGGCGCGTTCGGGTCAATGGGAAGGTGGTCACTGAGCTGGGCTCCAAAGCCGACCCAGAGCGGGATTGCATCGAGGTGAATGGGCAAGTGATCCCTTTGGCCAAGGATCCGGCGCGCTATGTTTTGCTCCTGCACAAGCCGGTGGGGGTTTTGTCAACCTGTGCAGATCCTTGGGGACGCAAGACGGTGCTGGATCTGCTCCCCCCATCTTGGAAACGGCAAACCCGCCTCTACCCGGTGGGCCGGCTGGATGCGGACAGCAGTGGCGCTTTGCTGCTCACCAATGATGGCGACTTGACCTTGAAGCTGACCCATCCGCGCTATCATCTGCCCAAAACCTACCGGGTACAGGTACAAGGGCATCCGAGTCAGGCCACTCTGCAACATTGGCGAGACGGAGTAGACTTAGAGGGGTACACCACTCTGCCGGCGGAGGTGGAGTTTTGTCCTGCCCCGGATTTCCGGCAAAGGGAGCATCCCAATTGCTCCTGGCTGAGGGTGGTGTTGTTTGAGGGACGCAACCGGCAAATTCGGCGGGTGGCGGAGCGTCTTGGGCATCCGGTGCTCAGCTTACATCGGGAAGCCATTGGCCCACTGGGCTTGGGCAACCTGAAAGCAGGCCAGTTCCGCCAGTTGGATCCCCATGAGCTCCAAGCTTTGCTGGCCCCTCTCACCGGGCACAGCAGCTCATCCTCGCTCGGGAAGCGCCCTCTAAGGCCTCCGGCCCGCTCACGCGATTAGCTCGTCAGAGCCTCTAACTGAGTGCAAACTCTCACAGTAGCCTCCTTTCTTCCGCAGGTGGCCAAATGATGCAAGAGCCAGCACACTCTTTAGAAGCCCTGGGATCCCTGTTGCGGCAAACACGGGAGGCACGGGGACTGACGTTGACAGAAGTAGCTAACGATACCTTCATTCGCTGCCAATATCTGCAGGCGCTGGAGGAAGCTGACTTGAGCCGGTTACCGGAGCCGGTGTATGTGCAAGGGTTTCTCAAGCGCTATGCCGACTATTTGGGGTTGGATGGCGAAACCCTCTCTCGGCGTGCCTCTCCGCTTTTATCGGCCAAAACCCCCCGCGCGCCAGCTCCTCTTGCTGTTGTCGGCCAGCAACCTGCCTTTGCCCTGCGTCCTCTCCACCTTTGGGCTGCTTATGTGGTGCTGATTGTGCTGACGGTGGGGGGATTGTCGGCTCTTTTGGAAGGCACAGGCAATCCCTTTGGGCGTTGGCTGGTGAGCCTGTCAACGGTCAGTCGGGAGGGATCCGGCCAGCAACCGCCTGCTGCCAACTCCCCGGATCCCACTCTGTCGGCAGCTCAGCCCACGGCCCGCCAACTGTTTCCCACCCTCGACCAATGGACGCGCATTCAGGGCGTCTTCCCCGAGGTCTTGGAAGCTCACTCAGGGGGGGCGGGGCGCAAGCCGGTGCGTCTGGATATTCGCGTTGTGGAGCGCCCTTCCTGGTTGCGGGTCATCGCCGATGGGCAAACGGTTTTTGAGGCCACCTTACAGCCAGGGGCCGAGTTGAATTGGGAAGCGGAGCAGTCAATCGTGTTGCGTACCGGCAATGCGGGCGGTGTGTTGGTGACCTTTAACGACCGGGAGCTTGGAGTGATGGGCCGATTTGGGGAAGTGAAAGAGCTGATGTTCGAGCCGGGGTTGGATATTCAGTCGCTGCAGTAGGAACCCAGCCAAATGATCATCCCGTTGCGCTTGGCGTTATCGGCGGCAGAGTAGGAGCAATCTCCCACCCTTGGGAGCCAAGCTGCTGCAGCAGGTGGCGGACTTTGTCTATGTCTTTATCGCCGGGGTGGCGTTCCACACCACTGGAGAGGTCGATGCCGCTTGGCTGCAGGTGGCTGAGTGCCTGCAGAACATTGTCCGGGTTCAGACCACCGGCCAGTAGCCAAGGCAAGGGCAGAGCCCGCTCACGCGAAAGGCGAGCAAGTTCTGGCCAATTCAGGGTTCGCCCCGTTCCCCCCGCCTGTTGGGGGTGATAGGCATCCAAAAGCAGCACCTCCACACAGTCTCGGTAGAGATGGGCTACTTCCAGATCCGCCGGCTGGCGAATGCGCAGGGCTTTGATGCGGCGGATCCCGGGAAGCCATTTCCCCAATTGCTGACAATCCTGCGGGGATTCTTGGCCATGCAACTGGACAGCCGTGAGGCCCACCGTTTCCACCCAGGCGGCGATGGCGCGGGGATCCTGATCCAGGAAGACCCCTACTTTTTCCACGTGGTCGGGCAGGGATCCCACCCAACGAGCCATTTCCGAGAGGGGCAAATAGCGGGGGGTATTGGGCACCGCGATGAACCCAAGGGCACTCACCCCCAGCGCGGCGATGGCCTCCGCCTGATCCTGACGGGTGATGCCGCAGATTTTGACAAACAACCGGCCCATTGGGAGCACCACCAAAACAATTGGCTGCTGGTTCTTGGATGGTTCTGAGAGCGCTGATACATCTACTTTTGTTCAGGGCGCATTTGCAGAGGATCCGGCTGTTCCGGGTGAAGCTTGTTGATCCGGCGCACCATTTGCCATAGCCGTCCAAAGTTGCGCTGGTTGAAGTGCATCACCAGCCGTGGCAGATGGGCAATATCTTCCTCGGCTTCCTCCGGCAAAGCCCCAGTTTGCTCGATCCGGCCCGAATCGAGAATGTCGGCAAACTCTTCGTTTAAAATCTCTAGGGCTTCCGGTGAAAGTTTGGTGTTCAAGCGCAAAACCAGGAGCTCTCGCACGTAGCGATTGCTGTGAAAGACGCGATAAAAATCGACAATCTGCTGACAGGCATCTCCCACATCGTCGGTTAGGGTGTAGAGGAAGAGATCTTCTGGGCTGATCAAGCCGCGACCAAGCAGGTGCTCCCGCACGTATTCGTCCCATTCTTTCCAGTAGCAGCCACCTGTTCTGTCCACCAGCACCAAGGGCATGAGCTTGGTTTTGCCGGTTTGCATCAGGGTTAGGCATTCAAAGGCTTCATCCTGAGTGCCGAAACCGCCGGGAAAAAGCACCAGCGCGTCGGTTTCTTTAACAAAAAAGAGCTTGCGCGAAAAGAAATACTTGAAGTTGATGACCCGATCGCTGGCAGCAATAACGGGATTGGCCATTTGCTCGAAGGGAAGCTGGATGTTGAGCCCAAAAGAGTTCTCCAGCCCTGCCCCTCGATTGCCGGCTTCCATGATGCCGCTGCCGCCCCCCGTCATCACCATGAACCCCCGTTGACTGATGCAGTGGGCGAACAACTGGGCCTGGCGATATTCGGGACTTTCTGGCCCTAGCCGTGCCGACCCGAAAACGGTGATCTTGCGTTGATGAGCGTAGTTTTGGAAGGCGGCAAACCCCTGCTCCAGATCCTCAAGAGTGGCCGCCAAGATCTTGGCATCCAAACGGCTCAGCTCTAGGGATCCCATGCGCTGCAGCGACTGCAAAATACGCAGCCAGGCCGTCCGGTTGGGGTGATGCTCCAACTGCTTTAGGCGAGTCTCAGCGTTGGAAAAAACTTCTTGCAGAAGGGAAGAAACGGAATCGGTCAAGCTGGGATCCTAAAGTTCTCTGGAATTACTTTAATCAGTTCTCGGCACAAAACGGCAGCCGGGTTCTAATCCAGAACCCAAAAGTTACATTCTGAAACACCCAAGGCATAGCCCTCAGGCTTCGGCAGGTGTGTCGAAGTGCTTTTCCAAAATCGTGGTTAGAGTTGCCTTGGGTACGGCGCCAACCACCACATCCACTTTCTGGCCGCCCTTGAACAACATCAGGGTGGGAATGCTGCGAATGCCGTACTGGCTGGCAGTTTGAGGGTTCTCGTCGGTGTTGATTTTTACAACCTTAACTTTGCCGACATACTGCTCAGCTATCTCCTGAACCACAGGAGCCACCATCCGACAGGGGCCACACCAAGGTGCCCAAAAATCAACCAGAACTGGAATATCGCTGCGCAGCACCTCTGCCTCAAAGGTGGCATCAGCGATATCTATTGCTGCAGACATGCCTGGATAACTCCTGAAACAACACCTGTCATGGTCTCTGATCTTAGCACAGCCCCCAGGCTGCTGGTGACCTCAGCCTGTTCCATTGCTACTACACGGAGCGTTCGCCAAAGGAACTGTCCCTTGGGATCCCGGCCTGAGACCTTCGCTCAGCCAACCGTAGCGCTAGGCAGTTTGGGGACGGCACCGAAAGCATCTGAGCCGTGCTGAAGCAGGCTTCTACGGCATCCATCAAAAGATTTGTCTTGGCAAGGTTCCCGGGATAGTTGAGTGCGTCATGACCAGGCTGCTCCTGTCCTATATGGTCACTTTGATTCAAACTAGGACACTGCACCCACACCTAAAACCTTGGTCGCGTCAGCGTTGCGGAGCAATAATGCAAAGGGCTAGAAAGCTTTTCTCAGTAGCCTAGGCGTCTCACCCTAACCTGAAACGACTGTAGTCATTTTAACGAGGAATGAAACTGTTCCATTGGAAGAGGGGTTGAGGATAGTTGTGGAAGCGACGCGGAGTAGTTGGGAAGTGTCTCAGCCTAACTTGAAATGACCATGATTGAAATGACCATGATCAAGGCATAAACCTTTGTCTAGGTGGTCATGTAATGGAACTCCCTTTGAATAAAAGCCAATCTATACCAACCGATCTGGCCAGCTTGGCCTTGGCGAGCCGGGATCCCTCAGACGGCCTTCAGACAAACACCATCGGCTTATGACGGATTTTCTCGAAAGCAGCCGCATCAAAACGGTAGAGGGTTGCCGGTCTGCCCGTTCCTTGGGAACTTTTCTGGCCGGTATCTTGCAAGATACCCAGTTTCAGTAGGCGGGCGCGAAAATTGGAGTAGTCGGAGAACCCCTCGCCCAAAACGGTGCCGTAGAGCTGATAGACCTCCCCTAGCGTGAAGGTGGCGGGCAAAATGTCAAAGGCAATCGGGCTGTACTCCAACTTGGCGCAGAGGCGACGGCGGGCATAGCGGCAAATCTCTTCGTGGTCAAAGGCTAAAGAGGGAATTTGGTCGGCGGGATACCAGGCAATGCCCTCCACTCCGTCTGCCAGCAATTCAGCATCCTGGAACCGCACCAGGGCAAAGTAGCTGACCGACAGGTAGCGCACTCCATAGCCATCCTCGGCCTCGCGGGGATCCCGCTCCGGCCCCCCGAAGGTGTAGAGCTGCTCCAGATAGAGGTTTTTAACACGAATTTTCTCCGCCAAGATGCGGTAGGCCGCTGCTTCTAGGGATTCTGAGCGCCGCACCAGTGTTCCTGGCAGGGCCCAGCAACCGCGGAAGGGATCCTCCCGCCGCCGCACCAGCAGCACCAGAAGGCGATTCTGCTCGGTATCGATGGAGAAAATGACCGCATCCACGCCCACCCGGAACTCCGCCATGGCGATCCGGTTCTCCGATGTGCCTGCCACGATGCGGGATCCCTGCATAGCTTGGCACTGAATCCTCCACCAACAGCCTACCCAGTTTGTCCCTCCAGAGGGAGCTACCAGCCTGGACCACCGTCTTGCCAGTCTAAGCCCTATCTGGGGCGAAGGCTTTCGTGTCGCGGGGAAGATGGGTTGCTAAAGGTGTGAAAAAGAACCCCGACTCAGGCAACACTTTTACTTTTTGCGCGATTTGGCTCTTTTTCAGCCACGGAGGACCCCTCAGCGAGGGGGAACAGCCGACCTTGCCCAACAGCAATGTGAACCCGCGCGCCCACAGGCAGGGCTTCCCGGGCTAGGGCGTGCAATTCTTTGCCGGCTGCTGTGATCAGGCAATAGCGGTACTCTCGCCCCAAAAACTGTCGATCCCGAATGACAATGCCGCCCTGAGGATCAGGATGCAAATGCAACTCCTCCTGGCGAACCATCAACTCTGCGCAGCGCAAGCTGGGGTCGGGCTGATCCCTCAAAGCCTGGAATGGGATGTGCAGCAGCTCTTCAGCCTGCCAACCCAACTCCCGCCGCTCACAGCGCAGAAAGTTGGCCTGGGTAATAAACTCTGCCACGAAGCGAGTAGCCGGCTCCCGGTAAACCTCCTCCGGGGATCCCCATTGCTCAATACGGCCTTCCCGCATCACCGCCACCCAGTCGGAGAGGCAGAGAGCCTCCTCTTGGTCGTGGGTGACAAAAATGGCCGAGGTCTGGGTTTGCTTGAGGATTTTGCGGATTTCTTCCCGCAGGTAGTAGCGCACCTGCACATCCAAATTGCTCAGCGGCTCATCCAACAGGATCAAGCTAGGCCTGGGGGCCAAAGCCCGCGCCAAAGCCACCCGCTGCTGCTGCCCGCCCGAAAGCTCGTGGGGATAACGATGGGTGTAGTCTTCCAGGCCCACCAACCGCAACACCTCGTAAGCGCGTTCCCGCGCCTGTTGGGCAGCGCCTCGCAACTCAGCTCGCAACTCAGTTGAGGAGGAGCGATTGCCACCCCCTGCCGCCGACGCAAACGGGGTAGTGGGTCGGAGGCCAAACATCACATTGGCCAACACGTTCAAGTGGGGAAACAGGGCAAAATCCTGAAACACCAGCCCCACTCCCCGTCGCTCCGGTGGGATCCACTGCCCCTCCCCAGCCACAACCTGCCCCCCCAGCAGGATCCGCCCGCTATCCGGCTGCTCAAATCCGGCAATGGTGCGCAATAAGGTGGTTTTCCCACAACCTGATGGGCCCACAATGCTGAGGATGTCTCCTTGGGGCAGGCGAAACTCGACTTCCCGCAAAACCAACTGCCGCTGGCCGGGAAACCCCTTGCTGATGCCCTCAAGCTGAAGGATGTAGGAGGGATCCTCCCGCGCGGCAGTGGGGCTTGGAGAAAACAAAGACTCAGCCATGACGGTTGTTGTTGCAAAAGATTTTCACCATTTTTACCACACTACCATACTCCCAGACCCCACCTAGCCGGATCGAGGTTCAACAGCCAGCAGACGGATCTTGAGCAGGACAGGCTGAGGTCTCTGCGCCCTACCCTGATTCCAAGGGAAGCGATGGAAAATCAGTGTTACACTTAGTTAAGGAAGTTTCTCAGGTTGGGTGGCGCTTGCTTGTGTGGCGCACGCCAGAGGCTTGTTGTAAATGAGTTTTGAGACAAAGTTTCCCGAACGTGCTCTGATTACAGGGGCCAGTCGAGGGATCGGCAGAGCGGTAGCCCTAGCCCTAGCCCGACAAGGGATAGCGGTGGCTCTGGTGGCCCGCTCCCAACCTGATCTGCTGGCGGTGCAGGCCCAAATCCAAGACCAGGGGGGTAAGGCAGCGGTTTTTCCCATGGACTTGGCCGACTTAGCAGCTCTGCCCCAGCAGTTGCAGGCTCTCCTGGATCGATTTGGCGTCTGCGATGTCTTGGTCAATAATGCGGGCATGGCCCACGTTGGCCCTTTGGCCACCTTACCTTTGTCGGATTGGCAGCGAGTGATCGACTTGAACTTGACGGCAGCTTTTCTGTGTGCCCAAGCCGTACTTCCCGGAATGCGCCGGCAGCGCTGCGGCACGATTGTCAACGTCATCTCGATTGCGGGCAAGCGAGCTTTTCCCAACTGGGGAGCTTACTGTGCCAGCAAGTTCGGCCTAATGGGCTTTTCTCAAGCTTTGGCCGAAGAGGAACGACAGCATGGCATTCGGGTCACCAGCCTGTGCCCTGGTGCCGTGGACACGTCCCTCTGGGATACGGGCACGGTAGGGGTCAACTTCGACCGTTCCAAAATGCTCTCGCCGGAATGGGTAGCCGATTTGATTACCTATATTGTTCGGTTGCCCACAGGTGCGGTGGTGGAAGATCTCACCTTCATGCCTGCGGTGGGAGCCTTTTAGACCTGGCTGGTTTGGGGTTGCCCGTGACTTGGGAGGGTTTTGGCTATCGCAGCCTTTGACTGGATGCCACCTGAGCTGAGTTGCATGCACCGAGTTCTCTTAGCCTTTCGTTAACCAAGGAATATCCTGCTATGACCCTTGCGAAACCCGGATCTGGCTCGCAATCTCGAATGGATGACAAAGCCCATTTCAAGTCTCGGGTGATTCGAGATCGAGCCACTTTTGCGGAAGAAGAATTGGGTAGCTCGGATGTCTCAGATCCGGCTATGGTGGCGGCGGTGGAGACGCTGCTGCGGGGGATCGGGGAGGATCCCCAACGGGAGGGGCTGCGAAAAACCCCGGAACGAGTGGTTGCGGCTTTGAAGTTTTTGACCAGTGGGTATCGGCAGTCTTTGGAGGAGCTACTGAACAGTGCCATCTTTGATGAGGGCCATGACGAGATGGTGCTGTTGCGGGATGTGTCTCTGTTTAGCCTGTGCGAGCACCATCTGCTGCCCTTTATCGGCAAAGCCCATGTGGCCTACATCCCCAAGCAAAAGGTGGTGGGCCTAAGCAAAATTGCCCGTATCGTCGAGATGTACTCCCGCCGCCTGCAGGTTCAGGAACGCCTGACACGGCAAATTGCTGAGGCCTTGATGGAGGTGCTGGATCCCTACGGGGTGGGGGTGGTTATCGAGGCTACCCACATGTGCATGGTGATGCGGGGGGTACAAAAGGCCGGCTCCTGGACGGTCACCAGCTCGATGGTGGGGGTGTTTCAAGAGGATCCCCGTACCCGCGAAGAGTTTCTGAGTCTCATTCGCCATCCGTCCAATTTTTAGGGAGCTTCCCGGAGCTTTGTCGGTGAGTGGGTTAAGCCTCTGCTCAGGCGGGGAATGCTAGCCTAAGATCGACGCAAACCCTGCCAGAAGCGAGGCTTGTCATGAGCGAGGTCAGCCCCGAAAACCAGTTTCCCACCGATTTGGACTCCAATTGGCAGCCCCCGGCTCCGCCGGTCATGCAGCGTCCGTCTCGTCCGGCTGCTCCGGTGCCCCCTGTGGAGCCTCCAACGCAACTGGATCCAGTGCTCGGTTCAGCCTCCCAAGGGACGGGATCCCGGCCTGCCAATGCCAAAAACCCCCCCAACCCCATTCTGGGTCGGCCCCTTCCTCCTGGTGTGGCTGTCGCTCCCCCTCAGGTGCCTGTGCCTGTGCCCGATCCTGTCGCTCCCCCTCGAATGCCCCCGCCCACTCCGGCTCCGGCTGCTGCTGCTCGGCCTCCAGTGTCGCCACCTGTCCCCACTCCTGCTGCCCCGCCTTTTGCGCCACCAGCTCGCCCAACGGCTGCCGGTCGGATCCCGGTGGCCCCGGCTACTCCTGCGGGCCTGACTCTGCGCCAACTGGTGCAGGAAGCCTATGACAAAGGCTACTCCGATATTCATTTGGGGGTAGGAGAAGTGCCCCGCTTTCGGGATCGGGGGCAAATGCTTTTGACCAACTACCCGGTCACCACCACCGAGATGTTCTATGGCTGGCTGCGGGAAAGCCTGCCGGAGAGCCAAATTCGCCAGTTTGAGGAATGTTTGGAACTGGATACTGCCATCCAGTACGAGGGTTTGGTGCGGTGTCGGGTCAACTGCTTTGTTTCCCTTCTTGGCCCGGCTATGGTGATGCGTCTGATCCCGTTGAAAATTTTGACGCTGGAGCAGTTGCGGGCGCCGGAAGTCTTGAAGCGCATTGCCGAAGAGCACAAAGGCTTGGTTTTGGTGACCGGCCCCACCGGATCCGGTAAGTCCACAACCTTGGCAGCGATGGTGGACTACATCAATTCCAACTTTCCCAAACACATCATTTCCATTGAGGATCCCATCGAGTTCGTCCACCAGAGCAAGAAATCGATGGTGCGGCAGCGGGAGGTCGGGATCCACACCCTGGAATTTGCCAATGCCCTGAAAGCCTCGCTGCGGGAAGATCCGGACATCATCTTGATTGGGGAGATGCGGGATCGAGAGACGGTGGATATTGCCCTAAAGGCTGGCCAGACGGGCCACTTGGTCTTTGGAACCCTGCACACCAACAGTGCCGTCCGCACCATCGAGCGTCTGCTGGGGATTTACAAGCCGGAAGAACAGGAGCCGATGCGTCTGCAGCTGGCAGAAACCCTGGTGGCGATCATCGCTCAAACCCTGGTGCGCACCACCGATGGCAAGCGAGCTGCGGCCCACGAGATCATGCGCAACACCGATGCCATTCGCGACTACATCAAGCGGGGGGCGGTGGACGAAATTGAGGAACTGATCGCCGACGGCTCCTATGAGGGCATGTGTACCATGAATCAATCCCTGTTTAGGCTTTACCAAGAGGGGCGGATTACCGAAGAGGTGTGTCTGGAGGCTGCCCCACGCCGCAATGAGATGGCCCAATGGCTGCGAGGCCGGATCTAGGGCCAGTCTCGAGATGGAGTCACGCCAAAGTGCTTGAGGGAAGGTTTGCCCTATCCTAAACTGGGAGCAGCCGGCGGCGCTGGCTTGCCGAGCTACCTGCTCATCTCTTGGGCCGACCTTGGGCTGGGGGGATGGGTTGCTGGATTGATGAACCGAATTGAAAGCAAGTTAGAAAACAGGAGAATCCCTACCGTGAGCGTGATCAACCAGATCATCGAGACCGCGGATGACCAGCTGCGTTACCTCTCAGTTAGCGAACTGGAAGCCATCAGGAATTACATGACCACCGGCGAGAGGCGCTTGCAAATCGCTCAGGTGTTAGCAGAAAACAAAAAGCGCATCATTGACCAGGCCCAGAAGCAGCTATTCGCCAAGCGGCCCGAGTACGTGCAACCCGGTGGCAATGCCTACGGTGACAAGCGCTACAACCAATGTTTGCGAGATTACGACTGGTATCTGCGTCTGGTGACCTATGGCATTATTGCCGGCAGCAAAGAGCCGATTGAGTCTATCGGCCTGATAGGGGTGCGGGAAATGTACAATGCCCTCAATGTACCCATCGCCGGCATGATCGATGCGATTGTCTTTTTGAAGGAAGCTGCCCTCAGCTTGTTGGAGCCGGCGGCAGCCGCTGAAGCCGCCCCTTACTTTGACTACATCATCAATGCCATGAGCTAGGGAACTACAGGGATCCCAAGGCAGCCCGGGCATGTACGGCCACCTGTTCTTGGGAATCCTGGGCCAGCCGGGTCAGTCCGGCGCGAGCGGCTTCTGTTCCCAACTTGGCCAGGGCAATGCAGACGCGGTAGCGCAGTTGCCAGTCGTCGGAATCAATGAGGGGATCCAGGTAGGGGATGGCCCGCGGATCCCCCAGATCGCCCAAGGCAGCGGCAGCGGCTGTGGTGATCAGCTCGCTCTTGTCCTGCAAAGCTTCCACCAGAGTGTCGAAGGCGGCAGGGTTCCCCAGCTCTCCCAGGGCAGCGATGATGCTAAACCGTACCAGCCACTCCGTTTCTCGCCGATAAGCTTCCAGAAGATCGGCCAGGGCCTGTGGCTGCTTGAGATCCCCCAGGGCAGCGGCGGCAGCAGCCCGCACATCGAACTCCGGATCCTCTCGCAAAGAGCGCTGCAAAATGGGCAACAGTAGGTTCGGATCGACGCCAGACAGGGTGCCCATCTGGCTGATGGCAGCATAACGGACGCGGGCATTCTCGTCGTGAATCGCTCGCTGCAGCAATGTCAGGGCTTCTGGCCCAGGCAGTTCTCTGGCTTTGTTGACAGCGCGCAGCCGATTTCCCAAGTCTTGTGAGTTCAACAGCTCCAGCAAAGCGGGCAGTGCCGGAGGATCCCCAGAGGTTGTTGTCATATCCCATTCTCTCCATAACCCTCCTCGGCCATAGCGAGGGAGGAAAAGCCGATGTTATTATCTTGAAGCAGTGCATCCAGTCCCTTGATCTTATGGCCTTATTGCAACAAGAGAAGCAGCAGATCATTGAGAGCTATCGACTGCACGACACCGACACCGGTTCTGCCGAGGTTCAGGTGGCTCTGCTCACCAGTCGCATCAACCAGCTCTCTCAGCACCTTCAGAGAAACCCGAAGGATTTCAACTCCCGCCGCGGCCTGCTGATGATGATCGGTCGTCGCAAGCGTTTGCTCAACTACATCGCCAAGCATTCTCCTGACCGCTTCCGGGAGCTGGCCGAACGGCTGAACATCCGGGTGAAAAAGTAGGCAGCCCATCCAAAACGCTATCGGAGATCTGTCTTCGTGGGCAAATCCAGCCGCCAGTCCAAAACCTTTCGCCGTCGCTCCCCCTCCGCCTCTGTTGAGGTGGAGAAGAAGCCGGCCAAGAAGGAGCCTGTTGCCGTGATTCCCCCTGAGGTCAGCCGGCGGATGGTGCGGCGGATTCTGGTGTTTTCTGGGATCCCTTCTGGGCTGGGCCTGAGCAGCTTTTTTGTGAATTACTATCTCTTGACCAACCACGTGGTCGCTCTGCCCCCTTACTTCACCTTGGCGGAGTCGCTAACTTTGTTTGGCCTTGGTTTTTTGGGCATTAGCTACGGTGTGTTCTCAGCTTCCTGGGATCCCGAGCCGGGATCCCTGCTGGGAATTGGAGAATTCCGGCGCAATTTGGGCAACATCATCCAACAGTGGCGTGAATCTGCTGCCCGATCTTCTGAATCTTCCGACTCTGGAGAAGCTTGATTCTTCTCCCATCGCCTTTTCCAGGCCGGTTGCTGCCTACAATCAAGAGGGATCCAAGTCCATTCTGGCGGCAGCGGCTACCCCCAGTTCTCCAGCATGAAAATAGCCTACTTCGACTGTGCGGCGGGCATTGCCGGCGATATGTGTCTAGGAGCCCTGCTGGATTGCGGGGTGCCTTTGGAGTACCTCAACCGTCAGCTCCAGGCGTTGGGCATCGAGGGGGAATATAGCCTGCAGGTGAGCCGGGTGCAGCGGTGTGGGCAGCCTGCTCTGCAAGCTGTGGTGGAGGTGCTGGGATCCCAGAGTGGGGGATCCCCTGCTCGGCATTGGGCAGAGATTCAGGCTTTGATCGCGGGATCCCAGCTTTCCCCAGCCATCAAGACCCGCAGCCTGGCGGTGTTTGAAAAGTTGGCGCAGGCAGAAGCAAAAGTCCATCAAGTGCCCGTGGAAAAAGTGCACTTTCACGAAGTGGGGGCAGTGGATGCTTTGGTGGATATTGTCGGCACTTGCATCGGCCTGGATTGGCTGCAGGTGGAGCGGGTGTTGTCATCCCCCCATCCTGTTGGGGGCGGCTGGGTGAGCACAGAGCATGGCAAATTGGCCGTGCCGGTGCCGGCGGTGATCGAGTTGTGGGAAATGGGCCGCGTGCCGGTGTTCAGCAACGGGGTGGAAGCCGAGCTGGTGACCCCCACAGGAGCAGCCTTGGCTGTGGCGTTGGCGGAAGAGTTTGGCCCCTGTCCGCCGATGCGGGTGGAAAAAGTGGGGCGTGGGGCCGGTGCCCAAGAGCTGCCCATTCCCAACGTGTTTCGTCTCTGGATCGGGGAAGCCGATGGGGGAGAGCTAACGGAAACGGTATCGGTGTTGCAGACCCAAATTGACGATCTCAACCCCCAAGTGGTTGCCTACACCTGCGAGCAGTTGTTGGCCCTCGGGGCCTGGGACGTGTTTACCCAGCCGATCACCATGAAACAGGGGCGGCCGGGGATCCTGCTTACCGTCATCTGTCCGCCGGATCGGGTGCCGGAGTGTCAAGATCTCATCTTCCGGGAGACCACCACCCTGGGCATTCGCCACTTCCAACAGCAGCGCACCCTACTGGAGCGGGTTATCGAGCGGGTGGAAACCCCTTACGGCTTGGTCGACATCAAAGTGGCCCGCCACCATGGCCGCATCGTCAACGCTCAGCCGGAGTTTCGCGACTGTGTGGCCCGCGCCCAGGAGTTTCACGTGCCGGTTCAGACGGTGTGGCTGGCGGCCCAATCGGCTTGGCAAAACCGGTTGCAAGGTTGAAGGGACACTGGCTTTAAGCAAGGGGTGTGTGGGTGAGCAAGACCCAGAGCCAAGACGGTTTGGATGGGACAAGGGGGATCCGCGTTTCACCCCTAATGAATCCGCTCCTGTTGAACACAGATTGGCACCCATGGCCTGCTAGCCTGGGAGATGTCGATCTTGCTCTCTGCGCCGACCGCAAAAATGGAATCCCAAGCCTCTCAATTTAACTTCGACCGCAAACTGTGGGATCGGTTTATCACCGTGGCCCAGCCCTACTTTTACCCCAGAGTGCGCTATGGGGGCTGGATCTTTTTGGGCTTGCTGGCAGCGGCCATGGTGTTTGTGGTTGCCCTGATGTTCTTTGTGGAGATTGGGGTAACTTTGGTCGGTCAAGCCCTGTTCCCGGAGTTTTTCACCAATGTGGCAGCCGGATTGGTGGCCCAAACGGAGAGAAACTTGTCCTCGCCGGTGCTGTGGGTAGCCTCGGTCAGCTTGGCTTTGAGCAGCCTTTGTTTTGGGGCAGTGTGGCGGCAGCTTCGCCAGCGCTGGTTGCAGTGGGTGCTGCTCACCTTTTTGCTGTTTCTGTCGCTGACGGTCAACCGGCTGAACGTGATGATCAGCTTTATCTTTCGGTTTATCGACACAGCTCTGCAGCAAAAAGAAGAGCCCACTTTCTGGCAATTTTTGATTATTTATGGAGTGCTGATTATCTCAGCTATTCCCATTTTGGTGATCTACCGCTACACTCGCCTCAAGCTAGGGCTGTTTTGGCGAGAATGGCTGACCGATCATTTTCTGGATCGCTACTTCGATCAGCGGGCTTACTACGAGCTGGATTCCAACGCCGCCAACACCGAAATCGACAACCCCGACCAGCGCATTTCCGAGGATGTTCGCTCCTTTACCGGCACCACCCTCTCCTTCCTGTTGGACATTCTCGACTCGATTCTCACCCTCTACGCCTTCACCGGCATCCTCTACGGCATTTCTCGTCCGTTGGCGTTGGGGCTGGTGGTCTATGCCACCATTGGTACCGCCATTGCCATTTTGGCCGGTCGCAAGCTGATCAAAATTAACTTCGATCAACTGCGCTACGAAGCCGATTTTCGCTACAGCTTAGTGCACGTGCGGGATAATGCCGAGTCCATCGCCTTTTACCAGGGAGAGGATCAAGAACTCAGGCAAATTTTGCATCGCTTTGGTGCGGCCTTGCGCAATTTTAATTTGCTGATCATCTGGCAGGCCATCATCGATATTTTCCAATACGCCTACAACTATTTCACCCGCATTGTGCCCTATGTCATCGTGGCTCCCCTTTATTTCAGCGGCGTGCGAGACTTCGGCACCATTACCCAAGCCACCATTGCCTTCAGCCAGGTGTTGAGCGCCCTCTCCATTGTGGCCAACCAGATTCAAAGCATTTCCAGTTTTGCCGCTGGGATCAACCGCTTAGGCTCCTTTCACGAGTCTCTGGAAGATCCGGCGCTGCGCCACACCGGCGCTCGGGAAAGCAACATTCAAACTCGCATTGCCCAGCAATTGGCGCTAAACCACGTCACTTTGCTCACCCCCAATTCAGAACGAACCCTGGTGCGGGATCTCTCCTTCGCCTTGGAAGCCGGCCAGCGGCTTTTGATTGTCGGTGTTAGCGGCAGCGGCAAAAGTTCCCTGTTGCGGGCCATTGCCGGCCTATGGACCAACGGCCAGGGATCCATCGCCCGCCCAGATACTCAGGAGATGCTCTTTTTGCCCCAGAAACCCTATATGCTGCTGGGATCCCTGCGGGATCAACTGCTCTATCCCAAACGCCGCCGAGACCTCACCGATGAAGATCTCATCCGAGTCTTGGCCCAGGTGAACCTGGGAGACTTGCCGGAGCGGGTGGGCGGCTTTGATGTGGAGAAAGACTGGGCCAGCACTCTCTCCCTAGGGGAACAGCAGCGTCTTGCCTTTGCCCGCATTTTGATCACCCAGCCCCGCTACGCCATTTTGGACGAGGCCACCAGCGCCCTGGATGTGGCCAACGAAAAACTGCTCTACCTGCAGCTGCAACACCTGAACACCACCTACATCAGCGTCGGCCATCGTCCCACCCTCTTGGCCTACCACGACCTGGTTTTGGAGCTGCAGGGGAATTGTGCCTGGCAACTGTGGTCGGTGCAGGAGTACGGTGCCCGCCTAGCCCTGGCCAGCTAGAAGCGCCGACGATCTCAAGCTGACTCAAATGACAAGTTTTGCGGGTTTGGGACAAAACCCGGATAGGAGGCTGACTTTTCCAACTGGACGCCGCCCAAGGGAGGTGATAGCCTGTTATTCACAAGTATTCCGACCGGTTTACCGGAGATCACCAATGCCCCCCATGATCCCATCCGAGGCCAAGCGCTCCAAGGTGGAGCAGATCAAGGCAGACAGCCACTTTCTACGGGATCCCCTTCAGCAGGAGCTGGCCCAAGACACCACCCACTTCAGCGAAGCAGCGGTGCAGGTGCTGAAGTTTCACGGGGCTTACCAGCAGGACGACCGGGATCGGCGGCAGCAGCGAAAGCAGGAGGGGCTGGAGCGGGCCTATTCGATGATGTTGCGCACCCGCATCCCAGGGGGACACGTGCCCCCCCAGCTTTACTTGACCCTGGATCGGCTGGCCGATGAGTACGGCAATGGCACCCTGCGAGCCACAACGCGGCAAACCTTTCAGTTGCATGGGATCCTCAAGAAAAACCTCAAGGCCACCATAGCCAGCATTCTCAAACAGATGGGATCCACCCTGGCCGCCTGCGGCGATGTCAACCGCAACGTGATGGCACCGGTTGCCCCCTACAAAAATCGCCCTGCCTATCGCTATGCCCAAGAGTATGCCCGCAAGCTGGCGGATCTGTTGGCTCCGAAGACCTCTGCCTACTACGAGATCTGGGTGGATGGGGAGCCGGTTCCCATCCCACCGGTGGATGAGGAAGTGCGGGAAGCAGAGCAGTTTGTGGGCAACGGGGTGCGCCTGGAGGGGCCAGAACCTCTGTATGGCCCCGTCTATTTGCCCCGCAAGTTTAAAACCGCCATCGCCGTAGCCGGGGAAAACACGGTAGATGTGTACTCCCAGGACTTGGGCTTGATTGTGCTCACGGATCGCAAGGGCAACTTGAAGGGCTTCAACATTGTGGTGGGTGGGGGCATGGGGCGTACCCACGGCAAGGAAGAAACCCAGCCCCTTTTGGCCCAAAAGCTCTGCTTTGCCCCGCCGGAATCGGTGTATCGGGTTTGCCAAGCGGTTTTGGCGGTACAGCGGGACTACGGCAACCGGCACGACCGCAAGCAGGCGCGGTTGAAATACTTGGTGAGAGACTGGGGGATCCGCAAGTTTCGCCGTGTGGTCGAGCAGTACCTGGGGGAGAAGTTGTTGCCCTTCCGGCGCATGCCCAAGTTTGTCCCCAACAGCGACGACTACCTGGGCTGGCACGAGCAGGGGGATGGCCGTTGGTTTTTGGGCATTTCCATCGAAAATGGCCGTATCCAGGACACCCCAGAGCGGCAGCTCAAAACGGCGCTGCGCCGGATTGTGGAGGCGTTTTCTCTGGACATGCGGCTGACCCCCACTCAGGACGTGATCTTTATTGACATCGAGGATGGCCAGCGGGAGGCCATCAACCAGATCCTCAAGTCCCACGGGGTGCTCTCCAAAGAAGAGATCCCTCAACTGGTGCGGCTGTCGATGGCCTGCCCTGCCCTGCCCACTTGCGGCTTGGCCATTACTGAGTCGGAGCGGGCTTTGCCGGGGCTGGTTCGCCAGTTGGATCGGCTGTTGCAGGAGCTGGATCTGCAGGATTCGCCCTTTTTGGTGCGCATGACCGGCTGCCCCAACGGCTGTGCCCGACCCTACTTGGCGGAACTGGGATTGGTGGGATCCGCCCCCGATGGCTACTACCAGATTTGGCTGGGAGCCAGCCCGCAGGGGGATCGCCTGGCGCAAGTGTTTCAGGATCGGGTACACATCAGCCAGATCGTGCCGCTGATGAGAGTTCTCCTGCAGGTCTACAAGCAGGAGCGCCGTCCTGGCGAGAGCTTTGGAGATTACTGCCATCGGGTGGGGATCCCCTATTTGCAGGCCCAAGTTCAGCAAAGGGATGGCGTTTTTGCCTGAAGGGATCCCTCAAAAACGAGACCAAGCCTGTAGCCATTCCCGGAGCGCTTCCAGCCATCCAAGCGGTTCAGGCTTGGTTGCTTCTGGAGCTTGCTCCTCGCCAGCCGGCAAGCTAACTTGGTCAGGGTGCACCCTGTAAACTCGGATGGGTTTGGCGTTGGGAAAAGGTTTCACCGAAAGAGGCTCCACCTGCAGGAGTTGCCCTTCCACGGCTCGATACACAGCTGCCGAGATGAGCAACCGGGAGCTCTGTTCCTCAGACTGTTCCCCCCCTTGCGAAACATCCTCAACCGACTCCAGCCAGGTGGCAACATTGACCGACTTGCCAAAGGCAGACAGCCGCTGCGGATCTTGGGGATCGAGGGGCAGCAAAAGGACTGGGCCGTAGTGGATCCCGAGGGTGAGCTTAACCTGGGGGTAGGAGAGTTGCCGCAGAGACCTATTCAACTCCGCCACCGACTGTCCAAGCGCCAACCCCGCCTGCAGCGCCTGCTGTATGGCCAGCTCGGGTTGTTTGAGACCAAACAAAGCCAGACTTCTCAGCCCGCTCTGGTTGGCCAGTACTGATACATTCACGCTGAACTCTCCTGAACATGGTTCAGGAAAGAAGCGATCGCATCCTGCCTATCT
>NZ_JANSIK010000177.1:0-9860 GCF_047462035.1 Synechococcus sp. R5-15
CATCAAAGCGCATTCCTCCCGGCAGTGACCCTACGGGTACAGTGCGGGGCTCCTGCGATTTCTAGCTGAACAGTGCTTCCAAATCGGCAAAAGCCGCCAGTGGCAGTGCTTTGCTGGGCTTCAAGGCAATTCCTGTGAGCGCCGAAGACAAACTGGTGGTGCCCGAAGGCTACACTGCCCGTCCGCTGCTGGCTTGGGGTACTCCCATCACCGGCACCTATCCACAGTTCAAGCTGGAAAACACCGGTGCCGAGCAGGGAATGCAGGTGGGTGCCCACCACGATGGCATGCACTTCTTCCCCATCGAAGGGAAGGATCCCTGGCAGGGCAGCTCCACCGAGGGTTTGCTGGTGTTTAACCACGAGTACGTTGAGCCTCAGTTTATGCATGCTGCGGCTGTGGGCCAGAAGCTGGATTCCGACCTGTATCCCACCAATCCTGACGGCACCCGCGATCCCGATCAGGTGCTGAAAGAGCTGAATGGCCACGGGGTGAGCATTGTCCACATCAAGCAGCAGGGAGACGGCAGTTGGGAAGTGGTGCGGGATCGCCTCAACCGCCGCATCACCGGTCTTACCCTCATGGAGATCCACGGCCCGGTGCGGGGATCCGACTTCGTGAAAACCAAGTTCAGCCCTGAAGGCACAATGACCCGGGGTACTTTGAACAACTGCGCCCACGGCGTCACTCCCTGGAATACCTACCTTACTTGTGAGGAGAACTGGGCTGGCTACTTCAGCAACACCAGCAAAGGCCCCGACCAAAAGCCCAACCTGCCCCGGGAGCACAAGCGCTACGGCGTGAGCACCGAGACTTCTCGCTACGGCTGGGAGCTGGCCAGCAACAAGGCAGACGAGTTCATCCGCTTCAATGCCACCCCCACCGCTGCGGATGCCACTCAAGACTACCGCAATGAGCCCAACACTTTTGGCTGGGTGGTGGAGATCGATCCCTTTGATCCCAGCAGCACTCCCAAGAAGCGCACCGCTCTGGGCCGCTTCGCCCACGAAGGCGTGGTGTTTCAGCCGCCGGTGGAAGGCCAGCCGATTGTGGCCTATATGGGGGACGATGCCCGCTTTGAGTACATCTACAAGTACGTCTCTGCCGAGCCCTACCGCAAGGAAACGGCGGGTGGACATCTGTTGGACAATGGCACCTTGTATGTGGCCAAGTTCAACGAAGATGGCACAGGGGAGTGGCTGCCGCTGGTGTTTGGGAAAAACGGTCTAACCCCGGAAAACGGCTTCACCAGCCAAGCAGATGTGTTGGTGAATACCCGCACGGCGGCGGATTTTGTCGGTGCTACTAAAATGGACCGGCCTGAGTGGGGAGCGGTGGATCCGCAAACCCGCATGGTCTACTTCACCCTGACCAACAACAGCCGTCGGGAACAAGACCAGGTGAACGCTGCCAACCCCCGTCCCAAAAACAAGTGGGGTCACATCATCCGTTGGAAGGAAGCCAACGACCGGCCTCAAGCCACCCGTTTCGAGTGGGATCTCTTTGTCTTGGCCGGGCCGCCGGAAGATAGCCGCAAGCTATCGGGCCAGCCCCTCAATGAAGACAACATCTTCAACTCTCCCGATGGTCTGTGGTTCGATGCCAGCCGTCGCCTCTGGATCCAGACCGACACCAGCGAAAGCAATCTCAACAAAGAGGAGTTTGCGCCTTTTGGCAACAACCAAATGTTGGCTGCCGATCCGGATACAGGGGAAATTCGCCGCTTTTTAACCGGGCCGATTGGGCAAGAGATCACCGGTGTGGTCACCACTCCCGATCAGCGCACCATGTTCATCAACGTGCAGCACCCAGGCGCCAGCACCAGCGAGGACGACTTTGCCGCCGGCAAGATCCTCTCCCGCTGGCCCGACTACGACCCCAATCTCTACCCCCGCTCGGCGGTGGTGGTGATCACCAAAAATGACGGCGGGATCATCGGTACCTAGTTGTCTCTGAGGCCGTCAGCCCATAAAACCCAGCGGCAGGGATCCTTCATCTCTGCCGCTTTCTTGCACTTAACCCAGCAAGGCTGATCCCTGCAGGGTCAGGAATCTGGAGCTATCTCTCAAGTACCAATTCTCCCTCTGGGAGACGAGCCGGGGGTGAGGGAAATTAATCCCACAGGTTCAAATCCGTCACTGCTCCCAAGCTGCTGCTGGAGACCAGCTTGGCGTACTTGGCTAGGGTGCCCCGTTTGTAGCGAGGCTCAGGAGGAGACCAGCGGGCGCGGCGGCGAGCCAGTTCTTCATCGCTCACGTGCAGGTGTAATAGGCGAGCCGGAGCATCGATGGTGATAAGATCCCCTTCTTCCACCAGGGCAATCGTGCCCCCCACATAGGCTTCGGGAGCCACATGGCCCACCACCATGCCGTAGGTGCCGCCGGAGAAGCGGCCATCGGTGATCAGGCCAACGCTATCCCCCAAGCCGGCGCCGATGATGGCCGAAGTGGGCGAGAGCATCTCCCGCATGCCGGGGCCACCTTTGGGGCCTTCGTAGCGGATCACCACCACATCCCCTGCTCGGATCTGGCCGGAGAGGATGGCCTGCAGGCAGGACTCCTCTGAATCGAAGACCCGCGCCGGCCCGGTAATTTTCGGGTTCTTGACGCCGGTAATCTTGGCTACTGCTCCTTCGGGAGCCAGATTCCCCTTGAGGATGGCCAGATGCCCTTGGGGATACAGGGGGCTGTGCCAAGGGCGGATCACCTCCTGATCCGGGCTAGGCTCGTCCGGCACATCCCGCAGGACTTCGACGATGGTCTGGCCGGAGATGGTGAGGCAGTCCCCGTGCAGCAGGCCGTGGTTGAGCAGCATTTTCATCACCTGGGGGATCCCGCCGGCCCGGTGCAGGTCGGTGGCCACAAACCGCCCTGAAGGCTTGAGATCGCAGAGGACAGGCACGCGAGCACGAATGGTCTCGAAATCATCTAGCGTCAGGGGCACTTCTGCCGCATGGGCAATGGCCAGAAAGTGGAGCACGGCGTTGGTGGATCCCCCTACAGCCATGATCACCGAGATGGCATTTTCAATGCTTTTGCGGGTGATGATATCTCGCGGGCGGATGTTGGCTTTGATGGCCTCTGCCAAGACCTTGGCCGATTGGGCTGCACTTTCGGCTTTCTCTTCGTCTTCTGCAGCCATGGTGGAGGAGTAGGGCAGGCTCATCCCCATGGCCTCAAACGCGCTGGACATGGTGTTGGCCGTGTACATGCCGCCGCAGGATCCGGCACCGGGACAGGCATGGCGCTCCACCGCCAGCAGCTCTTCCTCGGAGATGCGCCCGGCACTGAACTCCCCCACCGCTTCAAAGGCGCTGACGATGGTGAGGTCGCGGCCATTGTAGTGACCCGGCTTGATGGTGCCGCCGTAGACGAAGATCGAGGGTACATTGAGGCGGGCCATGGCGATCATCGCCCCCGGCATATTCTTGTCGCAGCCGCCAATGGCCAAGAGGCCATCCATGCTCTGGCCGTTGACCACCGTCTCGATGGAATCGGCAATCACTTCCCGCGACACCAGTGAGTATTTCATCCCCTCCGTGCCCATGGAAATGCCATCGCTGATGGTGATGGTGCCGAACACCTGGGGCATACAGCCCGCTGCCTTCAGAGCCGCCTCCGCCCGCTCCGCCAGAGTTTGGATCCCGATGTTGCAGGGGGTGATGGTGCTGTGGGCGTTGGCAATGCCGACAATGGGCTTGCCGAAGTCTTCGTCGCGAAAGCCTACGGCCCTGAGCATGGCGCGGTTGGGGGAGCGCTGTACTCCCTGGGTAACCACTTGGCTGCGCAGCGGGAAAGGGGAATTGGCCATCATTGCAAGAGGAAACCGGGACGAAGTAGGGAGAGGAGAAAAGGGGTAGAACTCATCCTACCGCGTTTCTTCGGGGGAACATGAGCTTTCCCGGAAAGAGGGATCCAAACCAAATCTGAAGCAACTCTGTAAGTTGTCTGCACCTGCGCCGAGGATCGGCCAGCCTACCTAATAGAAGGGATCCCAGGTTCCAATCGCGCTAGCGAGACCGAGTCAAGACATGGGGGCCAGGGATCCTGGGTGTTGGTGTTTCCCCTTCGTGTTGGCGAAGCCTCGTATGGTTCTCAGCTCTCCTCCCTCCCCGCCGGTAGTGTCCAGCAGTGCCGACCGTGTTAGCGGGACGGAGTCCTCACGGGAGATGTTGCGGGATGTGCTCACCCTCTCCCGTCATGTTTTACAGCAGTTTGGCAGTTTTACGGCAGAGGCCCAAGACTTCAGCGCCCTGATGAACCGCATTGCCCTGGCCGGCAAGATGATCGCCCGGCGGCTGAGTCAGGCAGGACTGATCGAAGGGGCGCTGGGGGTTACCGGCAGCCTCAATGTCCAAGGGGAAGAACAGCAACAGATGGACGACTACGCCAACCGGGCCTTCATTCGCGCTTTGGAGCAAACGGGCCTGGTGTGTCGGCTGGTCTCGGAAGAGATGAAAACCCCGGCTCGCCTGCCGGAAAACTGCTCCCTCAGCCGCTTGGCCCTGATGATCGATCCCCTGGATGGATCCTCCAACATTGACGCCAACCTCAGCGTCGGCTCCATCTTCTCCGTCCTTCACCCTCTTGAGGATCGCCCGGAAGCGGACAACCAAGACCTGCTGCAACCGGGCCGTCGCCAACTGGCTGCAGGATATATTCTCTACGGCCCCAGCACCCAACTGGTCTACTCCGTTGGCAAGGGGGTACACGGTTTCACGTTGGATCCCAGCTTGGGGGAATTTATCCTCTCCCGCAGCGACATCCGCATTCCTGAACGCGGCTCCGTCTACAGCCTCAACGAGGGCTATTTTTGCCAGTGGAGCGAAGGGATCCAGAACTATGTCCGGTATGTTCACCGCCGCGATGGCTACATCTCCCGTTACAGCGGCGCTCTGGTGGCGGATTTTCACCGCATTCTCCTGCAGGGCGGAGTTTACCTCTATCCCGGCACCCAGAAAAAACCGGAGGGCAAGCTGCGCCTGATGTACGAGGCCAACCCCCTGGCTTTTCTGGCCGAGCAGGCGGGCGGGGCGGCCACCACTGGCACCGAGGCCATCCTAGACATCGTCCCCCAATCTCTCCACCAACGGGTGCCCCTTATCATCGGCAGCCGCGAGAACGTGGAAGAAGTGCTGCGCTGCCTAGAGGGTTCTCTGGTGCCCTAGGTTCTTCCCAATCCTTCTCTTTGAGCCAAGCTGGCCTATGGTAACCCTGGCAGAAAACCCCCTTCGCGTTGGTCTCAACCAAGAACGCACCCCGGATCCCTGCATTGTGGTGCAGTTTGGCGCTTCTGGGGATCTGGCCGCCCGCAAGCTGCTCCCGGCCTACTACCGGCTGTTTGGGCAGCGGCGGCTGCCGCCGGAGTTTACTTTGGTGGGGGTGGCCCGCCGCGATTGGACTCACGAGGTTTATCGGGAAAAGATGCGGGCTGCCGTGCAGGAGTTTGCCCCCCAGGACTTGGGGCCGGAGGCCCTCTGGCAGGACTTCGCCAGCCGCCTGTTCTATTGCCGCCTGGATATCGGGGATCCAGAAGGCTATCTGCGCCTAAAGCAGCTGCTCAGCCAGCTGGACGAAGAGCGGGGCACCCGCGGCAACCGAGTGTTCTATCTGGCGGTGGCGCCGGACTTCTATGCCCAGGCCATCCAACAGCTGGGGGCAGCTGGCATGGTGGCCGATCCGACCAAAACGCGGGTGGTGATCGAAAAGCCCTTTGGCCACGACCTCACCTCGGCCCAGGAACTCAACCGCCTTGTGCAGCGAATTTGCCAGGAAGAGCAGATCTACCGCATTGATCACTACTTGGGCAAAGAGACGGTGCAAAACCTGCTGGTCTTCCGCTTTGCCAACGCCATTTTCGAGCCTCTCTGGAACCGCAACTACATCGACCATGTGCAGATCACCGTGGCGGAGACGGTGGGGGTGGAGGATCGGGCCGGCTACTACGACACTGCCGGCGCCCTGCGAGACATGGTGCAGAACCACCTAATGCAGATCTATTGCCTCACAGCCATGGAGCCACCTGTCTCACTGCGCAGCGATGGGGTGCGCAACGAAAAGACCAAGGTGCTGCAGGCCACCCGCCTAGCGGATCCCCGCAATGTGGCAGCCGCAGCGGTGCGGGCGCAGTACGGCCCTGGCTGGATTGCCGGCAAGCCGGTGCTGGGCTATCGGCAGGAGCCCAATGTCAATCCCCAGTCCAAAACCCCCACCTACGTCGCTCTGAAACTGGAGTGTGATACTTGGCGGTGGAAGGGGGTGCCCTTCTACTTGCGCACTGGGAAACGCCTGCCCAAGAAGGTTTCGGAGGTGGCCATTCACTTTAAGCAGGTGCCCCTTTCCCTGTTCCAATCGGCAGCTCGGGAGGTGAGTCCCAACATCCTGGTACTGCGCATCCAACCCAATGAGGGCATCTCGTTGCGCTTTGAGGCCAAGATGCCGGGGCCAGAGATCCGCACCCGCTCGGTGGATATGGATTTCCGCTATGGGACTGCCTTTGGAGCGAGTACACCGGATGCTTACGATCGCCTGCTCCTGGATTGTCTGCTGGGGGATCCAACGCTGTTTACCCGTGCCGATGAGGTTGAAGCGGCCTGGCGGGTGGTGACGCCGGTGTTATCGGCCTGGGAGTCTGAGCCCGGCAGCGGCAATGGCGGCGGTGCTGCACCGCCTCTGTTCACCTATGAGGCCGGCACCTGGGGGCCGAAGGCTGCCGAAGATTTGCTCACCCAATCGGGGCGGCGGTGGCGACGCCTCTGATTTGGCCGATGGCAGTTGCAGAGGAGAACACTGAGAAGTAGGGATCCCCGGCTGTTGCAGCTAACATGGGCATGGCCTGTTTATTGCGTGGGTATCATGCCGCCACTGTTGTTCCGGTTATCCGTCCGGCCCTGGCGAGCCTTGTCGGTGGGCCTGGCAGTTGTGTTGGGGATGGGAGGGTGGAGCTCTGCCCAGGCCCAGGTGTTGCTGCACGTCCCTCTGCCCAATGGGGGCTTGATGCAGGCCCAAGCGCTACAACTGGCCACCGACTCGCTGCGGCTGGCCCAGTTTGGTCAAACGGAAGAAGCGCTGCGCCGCCTGCAACTGGCCGTGTCCATGGTGCCCAACTCCTCAGAGCTACTCTACGTTTTGGGCAACGTCCACCTAGAACTGGGGGACTTGGAGCAAGCCATTGCATCGTTGCAAAAGGCCCGCGCCCTATCTCCTCAAGATGGGGATGTCCTCTACTCGCTGGGATCGGCTTATTTGCGGCAGGGCAGCTACTTTGCCGCCGCTGAGACTCTGGAACGAGCGGTTGCCCTGCAACCGGATAACCCCAATGCCCGCTTCCAACTGGGCAATGCCTACCTCATGCTGGATCGGTGGGATGCGGCCCGGCAGGAATATGAGAAGACCTTGCAGTTGGATCCCGCCTACTGGCCGGCCATGAACAACATGGGCTTGGTGGACTATGAGCAGGGGGATCTGGACGCCGCCATCGATCGCTGGGAACGCACGATAGAGATGAACGACTCTGTGGCAGAGCCCTATTTGGCCCTGGCGACTGCCCTCTACATTCGGGGAGAAACCGAACGGGCTGAGGAACTGGGGGCAAAGGCCATGCGCTTGGATCCCAACTATGCCCGCCTGCAGGTGTTGCGGGAGAACCTGTGGCGAGAAAACCTGCTGCGGGATGTGCAGATCCTCCTGCGCACCCGCCCTGTTGCAGAAGCTCTGCAGCAAGCCGCCATCGAGCAGTTCAACCGGCGGATGGGCCTCTCAGAATAGATTCAGGATAGATTTAGGAATTGACAGTGGGAAGTTCTGCAGGGGATCCCTTGAGAACTCGTGCCTGAAACTTGGCCCGAATCCGCTCGGCAATCCCGGCGCTGTTCAAGCCTAGTTCTGCCAAGGATTCCTCGGGGGTGGCGTGCTCCACCCACACATCCGGCACCCCCAAGCGCAACAAGGGCACTGCCAGGTCGGCGTCGAGCAGGGCTTCGGCCACTGCCGAGCCAAACCCACCCATGAGGCAACCTTCTTCCACCGTCACCACCAAGCGGCTCTGTTCGGCCAAAGGCAGGATCAGCTCAGTATCCAGAGGCTTGGCGAAGCGGGCATTGACCACCGTGGCTGAGATGCCGTGTTCTTTCAAGATCTCCGCCGCCTGCAGGCTGGGATGCACCATCGACCCATAGGCCAGGATCAGCACCTCGCCGCCGCTGCGCAACACCTCGGCTTTGCCGATGGGCAGGGGTTCCCATCCCTCTTCTGCCAGAGGCACCCCCACGCCAGATCCGCGCGGGTAACGCATGGCGATGGGGCCCTGGGTGTACTGGATCCCGGTCACCACCATGCGCTGTAGCTCCGCTTCATCTTTGGGAGCCATTAGCACCATTTCCGGAATGCAGCGCAGATAGGCGATGTCGTACATGCCTTGGTGGGTGGGGCCATCGGCTCCTACAACTCCCGCCCGATCCAAGCAAAAGAAGACCGGCAACTTTTGGATACAGACATCGTGGATGATCTGGTCGTAGGCCCGCTGCAAGAAGGTGGAATAAATGGCCACCACTGGCCGCATTCCCTCACAGGCCATGCCAGCCGCCAACGTTACAGCGTGCTGCTCGGCGATCCCCACATCCACAAACTGATCCGGCAGCTTTTCCTTGAGCTTATCCAGGCCAGTGCCCGTATCCATAGCGGCGGTGATGCCGATGATGCGGGGATCCCGCTCGGCCAGCTTGCAGAGGGCATGGCCAAAGACCTTGCTGTAGCTGGGGGGCTTGGGCTTGGTGGGCGGGTAGGGCTTGCCGGTGGCCAGGTCGAAGCGGGATTGGGCATGATACCCCACCTGTTCCGCTTCGGCAGGCGGGTAGCCCTTGCCTTTGACGGTAGCTACATGCACCAGTACCGGGCCGGAGATGCCGTGGGCCAACTCAAAGGCATCCAACAACTCCGCCAGGTTGTGCCCGTCCACCGGCCCCACGTAGGTAAAGCCCAGCTCCTCAAAGATAATGCCGGCTTTGTTGTTTTGCACAGCGGTAACCAGCTTCACCGTTTCCTTGAGGCGGTCAATTTCTGGGCTGAGGCTGGATCCCAGTAGGGGCAGGTTCTTCAGTTGCTCTTCTAGGCTGTCGGCCAAAAACTGCACCGGCGGGCTGAGGCGCAGGCGGTTTAAATAGCGAGGGATCGCCCCCACATTGGGGGAAATAGACATGCCGTTGTCGTTGAGCACCACCATTAGGTTGGTCTTGGGCAGGTGCCCGGCGTGGTTGATGGCTTCATAGGCCATGCCTCCGGTCAGGGCACCATCCCCAATGATGGCCACCACCTTGAAGTTGTCTCCCCGCCGATCCCGAGCGATGGCCATGCCCAAAGCTGCCGAGATGCTGGTGGAAGCGTGCCCCGCCCCAAAGTGATCGAAGCGGCTCTCGCTGCGCTTCAGGTAGCCGGAAATCCCCCCCTTCTGGCGCAATGTGTGGAAATTGTGGTACCTGCCGGTGAGCATTTTGTGGGCATAAGCCTGGTGCCCCACATCCCAGATCACCTTGTCTCGATCCAGATCGAGGGTCTTGTAGAGGGCCAAGGTCAGCTCCACCACCCCCAGCCCTGGCCCCAGATGACAGCCGACCGGGGAATTGGCAGCCGTCTGCAGATGTTTGTCGCGAATCTGGCGGGCTAGGCTGCGCAACTGGCTCAGGTTCAGGTTTCGGAGCTGGTTGGGATGAGTGATGTCACTCAGGTGCATAATGGACTCGTCCTTCCGGTGTGATCTCACTCTAATTCATTTTCAGGAGGGGTTTTGTAGCCCTCCCTGATACATTTACGCTGAACACTGCTGAACATCACTGTTCAACTATGCAGCGATAGCATTCTGTTTGT
>NZ_JANSIK010000178.1:0-3206 GCF_047462035.1 Synechococcus sp. R5-15
ATAACTTCCGCATTCCTCCCGACACTGACCCTACGGGTACAGTGCGGGGCTCCTGCGATTTCTAGCTGAGTTCGTCTAGCAACGACGGGAGGAGCCGCCCGAAGAGTGGCGAGAAGAGCTGCCCCCCGATGAAGGGCGGGAGGAGGAGCCGAAAGAGCCAGAAGAGCGCGAGGAGCCGCCACAACAGGAGCTTGCAAAGCTTGGATCTGGTTTTGCAGTTGTCTGCAGCGACGCTGCCTGCGCCAGTACATTGTGCCGCCGATTATCCCTGCAGCACCTGCCCCCACCCCTACCAACGGCCAGGGCGAAGGGGGAGGCGGGTAGGTCATGCCTCTGTTGAATTGCCGCCCGGCGCTGCAGCCGGTCTGACCACGTCAGCGGTGCGGTTCCCCCACAGCACTTTTCTCCTGAGGCCAGCTTTCCCATTGGCTATTTCTGCCGGGGATCCCCCCTGGTTGCCCGCAGGACTCTGTCCCACCGGCGCGAAAGGGCGAGCCATCCCAGTTTTAAGGCCGGCCCCAGCACCTGCCAGCCGCGAAACCGAACCACCAGGGATCCCTGTCCGCACCAGCCGATGCGGGTGAAGGTCAAGCGCAGGTGTTGAGCCAACGGAAGAGGTAGAGCGGCGATCAGCCCCAAGCATTGCCCCGTCAAAGCTGGATCGGCAAAGCCAATTTCTACGCCGCCTTGCCAGGATTGAATGCGAAGTTGCTTGCCCAGCTTCCACAGGTAGGGCCAATAACGCGGCCAATCTCCGAGGGAGCGAGGTTCTCCCCGCTGTACCGGCCAACGCCCGCGAAGGCGCAGGGATCCCCAACGCCATTCCCAGCCACGGCGGCTGCCCCGCACGGCCCAGCCTCCCCAGCTGTGCCATTTCCAGATCCAGGCAAGGGGGCCCTGCCAGGGTTTGCGGTAGCGCAGAATGAGCTGTTGAGGCCAGAACAAGAGAGTTCCCACAAAGACGGCCAGCAGCAATCCCAAAGGACTCCGTCCCGCTAACGCGAACAGCTTGAGCACCGACTGGGATCCTCCGCGGTCAATCCATAGCGGGCCAGAAAACGGGGCAAATCGACCACCAGGCAGGTGTAGGATCCCTGCATCACCAGCCGCTCCTGTTGGGTGATCTCCACCTGAAACTGAATGCGTCTTCCCTCCACGGCCACGACTTCGACCCGAACCTGCAAGGGATCCCCCGCCACCGCTGCCGACCGATGTTCCAAGGCAAAGCGGATCCCGACCGCCGCTTCCTCCGGCTCGTAGAAGGGCTGCAAGGTGGTGTGGCTGCACCGCTCAATCAACGTCAACAGAGCTGGGGATCCGATCACCTTCACACCGGGGTTGCCCAGAGCCTCAGCGGTTTGTTCCGGGCCGAGGATCCCCTGCCAGGTGCCGAGGGTGCCCAGGGGAACAGGTTTCATCAGCGGGCAGGGGCGCGCATTCTCCTGGATTGCCACAGGCTCCAGCCTTGCCAGAGCAGGAGAATCAACGCCAGGATCCCGACCACCCCGGCCAGCACCAGCGCCCGTTCCCAGCGGGTGGCATGGAAGCCGGTTACCGTCCAATTGCGGCTGAGGTTGGATCCCAGAATGGCAAGCACAGCCAGGCCCAAACCTCGGATCCCCAGAGATTCCGCCCCTCTTCCCTCCTGCTGCAGGAGGATGGGCTGCAGCGCCGCCAGGATCAAAGCAGTCATCAAAGCTCCCAATAGGAAGGCCGCTTGCGGCTGGGCGTGAATGAAGTAGCCCACCCCCACCGGCAAAGCCAGGCTGGCCAGCGTCAGGGCGATCCCCGTCTGCAGGGGTTTGTCTGGCCCGTATAGCCAGTGAATGAGCGCCGCCAGCGCCATGGCCGCCATTCCCAGGTACAGCGCCGCCGACACATAGGGTTGGGTGAGGTCGATCCCGGCAACCTGCAGGTTGAACTGGTGCAACAGGTTTTGCAGCAGAGGGCGGGCCGACAAAAACAAAGCGGCCATGGCCCCCCAACGGCTGGGAAAAGCCAGACATCCCAGCCCCAAGAGGGCCGCCCCGTAGGATCCCCCCAATCGCAGCGCCAGCAGCGCTCCTCCGCCCACCAGCGTTAGGCCCACACAGGCCCGCCAGAGCAGCCGTCCTTGTTGCTCGGCAACGCTGACGCGACCGGCTAAAGCCTCCGGCCCGCTGACATGAGCAGGTTCCCCTGGCGCAGGGATCCCCCGTCCCGTCTGGTTCTCCAAGGCAAGCAAGGCCCACGAGAGCAGCACCCCTGCCCCGTAGAGCAAGGCCCAAAAGGGATCCTGGTATAGGCCGTTGCGGGTCAAGGCCAAGGCCAGCGCCAACGCCACCAGCCACCCCACCCCATGCCCCACTGCCGACAGCAGCCTGGGGGAGTCTTCTGCGGCGGTCAAGAGCGGCACAGTGCCTGCCACCAAGCTGAGGGCGGCCAGCCCCACCGGCAACAGCACCTGCCAAGGGAGATCCGGCTGGGATCCCATCTCCAGCAGGCGAGATCCCCAGGTTATGGCGGCAATGCCGCTCCACCCCTGGCCCAGCGCCATCAGCAACGACAGGGCTTCTGTTTCGGCCAAGACCCCCAGCAAAGGGATCCCCACCAAGCCCATCCCCAGGCCGCAGCCCCACAGAAACAGCATTCCATGCTGCTCCGCAATGCCGATGCGACCGGGGGAGCCGATAGCCAGACTTTGCCAGGCCGCCAAACTGAGCAACAGCACCACCAGCCCTTGCCCGGCCCGACCGCAGCCACTCAACCCCAGTAAACCCACCCCCACCAGGCCCCCCAACAACAAAGCCAGGGGGATCAGATCCGGCAACTGACCCAGCCAGCACCCCAGCGCCGCCAAGGCCACCAAGCCCAGCCCCACTGCCGGTTGCCAGCGGCGAACGGATCCCCAGCGGCGATATCGAATCGCTTCCAACAGCAAGACCACCAAGCCAATCGCGGCCGCAATCGCCAAAACTCCACCCAGCACGTGCTCCCTCCTTTCAAGCCCTGCACCAACTATCGCCTATCGTTGTCCGCTCATCATCGCCATTCAGAACCAATCGAGCGGAAGCGTTGCCTAGCATTAGGTTTGCTCCTTGCCCCAGACCCGATGGGGAGCAAATGCGTTTGCGTTTGTAAACTACCCGACACCCGCGCTATGCGCAGGGTGCGGGCTTTATCCCAATCCCTAGCGGCCCCAGAGGACAGCTAAGTTTCGGAATTTC
>NZ_JANSIK010000179.1:0-1688 GCF_047462035.1 Synechococcus sp. R5-15
TACGTCCCGGCCAATCTCCAGCCACGCCAACAGCAAGGCCTCCGTCCCGCTGACGCGAGCGGCTTGTTGGGAGGCATCTGGATCAATCCGGTGCTTGTAGGTTACACCAGCATAAGTAGGTTTTGCTACAGATTTCGCTCAGGGGTATGGCGGGGATCCCTGTATCCCGGTGCTCACCCTGCGGGTAGAGCGCAGGACTGATTGCCCCCGCACCACCGTTAGCTAAATCGTTGAGTTGCTCTGCAAGCTAAGATCGGCAAACCCTGTTCCATCGATGAGGATCCGCGTCGGCCATGATGACCGTAATGGAGTTTTTCGCCCTCAGTGCTGGGGAGTGGATGTGCCAACGCACCAGCCATCACTTGGCTTTTCGCCGCTCTGAGGGTGGGAGGTCGCGGCTACAAATTGCCACCCTTGCGGCAACCGATCCAGCAGTCATCCGGGTTTGCGAGTTGTTCAGGGTGGATCCCCGACGAGCTGTGGGAGCAGCGCGGGTGCGGTGGGATGGCGAGCAGGAGTGGGACAACGAAGAGTACAAGGGAGACGTGGTGCTGGTACCTATCCCCGATGAGACCGATCCCATGCGCGGGCAGTTGCTGCGGGATCAGGGCTACGCTGAGAAAGTACCGGTGGCCGGTACCTATGTCATGGGATCCGATGGCGCCCTTACCCTTTACACCCAGTATGAGATGACCGAATCGGAAGAGCGCATTTGGTTTGCCAGCCCCAACTTGCGCCTGCGGGCCAGCACTGTCAAGCGGTTCGGTGGCTTCAGCATGGCTTCTTTCTGCTCCGAGGTGCGTAAACTCTCCGTCGGCCCTTCTCCCACCCCTGCGGTGGCCGAATCCAGCTCTTTCCGCAGCTAGAGCGTTTTCTCCTCAACTGCAACGCGGGTTGTGCCATGCACCAAGTCTTGGATCTGGGGATTAACCTGCTCCACGCCAATCAACACCAGGCCGACCACAACCGGGAGCATTTTGATGCCTGGGGAGTAACCTGTCTGAACCTCATGAGCGCGCCGGGGGCGGGTAAGACGTCTTTGCTGGAGAAAACCGTGGTCGCTCTTGCCGGCTCGCTGCGCCTGGCGGTGATCGAGGGAGACATGACGACCCAACTGGACGCGGAGCGGTTGCGTCGCTACGGGATCCCGGTGATTGCCATCAACACGGGGCGGGCCTGTCATTTGGATGCGGCCATGGTGGCCGGGGGCTTGCAGCAATTGGAAGCACTGCTGGATCCCCAACAACTGGATTTGCTGCTGGTGGAAAATGTCGGCAACTTGGTCTGCCCGGCGGAGTTTGAGGTGGGGGAACACGCCAAGGTAGCACTGCTCAGCGTCACAGAAGGGGAAGACAAGCCTCTCAAGTACCCAATCATGTTTCGAGAGGCGGATTGTCTGCTGATCACCAAAGTGGATCTGGTTCCTGTGTTGGAGGTGGATTTGGATCGGATCCAGGCCAATATCCGCGAGATCAACCCTTCTGTGCCGATTTTTTGTCTTTCTGCCAAGACGGGTGACGGGCTGGAGCCCTGGCTGGGCTGGATCCGAGAGCAGATTCTCCTTGCCCAACACCGACGGCAGCCGCAGTGAAGGGTATCATACTGAGCATCTAGCCGTGGAACTGATACATTTACGCTGAACACTGCTGAACATCACTGTTCAACTATGCAGCGATAGCATTCTGTTT